>NZ_JBVIGX010000016.1:106929-152075 GCF_055570595.1 Streptomyces sp. NPDC031132 | reverse complement strand
CCCCCCCCCCCCCCCCCCCCCCCCCCCCCCCCCCCCCCCCCCCCCCCCCCCCCCCCCCCCCCCCCCCCCCCCCCCCCCCCCCCCCCCCCCCCGGGCCCGGGGGACGGGGTCAGGGGCAGGCGGGGTCAGGGGCAGAGCGCGGTCGCCCTGGAGTGCTGGCTCAGACCGAACTTCTTGGGGAACCGCTTGATGACTCCGCACGACAGGAAGTCGGACATGACCAGGATGTGGTCGTGCACGGCGTCGTAGTCCGCGATGTCGGCGGCGAAGTTCCCGGCGAGGCGGTCGCTCGCCTCCTTGAGCGTCGCGTCCAGGTGCTCGCGCATCAGAGCGCGGATCTCGGCCTGGGGCCAGTACTTCGGGTTCGCCGCGCTGAGGAAGTCGGCGATCTCCTGCCCGTTCTCGTACCAGGCGGCGACGGCCGCCGCCAGCTGGTCCTGGTTGCCGGCCTTGGCCGCCTCGAGCACCGCGACCGCGCCCAGAATGTGCTCCCGCAGGAGCTCGGTCAGCTGGTTCCCGGCCGCGTCGCCGAAGTACGGCTTGAAGGCGTTGCCCAGGTCGACCTGATTGCGCAGCAGCCGCTGCTCGGTGAGCTCCAGGTCCGGCAGGTCGGCGGCGAAGCTCACGATCGTCAGCCGGGTCCACGTGATGTGGTCCTCCCAGAGCTTGCGCAGCTGGTCGTGGAAGACCACGGCCTCCCGGCTCACGCTCGCCTCGTCCTTCTCCTTGTCCCCGCCGGCTGCCGCGCTCGCGCTCATGCCGACGGTTCCGCCGACGGTCAGCGACAGCGCGAGCGCGGCCACCAATCCGCTCCTGGCGAGCGCCGCCTTCCGCGTGGTCCCCAAGACGGCCGGCGGGCCGAGCCGGACAGCTGCTCCATGCTGGTCTCCCTGTCACCTGCGACGGTTGTCGGAGCCAGCCTCACGGCCGTCCACCGGCCCCGCCCGCCGGGAAAGCCACACGGGGGACCCGCGTGCGCCGACCGGGGGCGGCCCGGACCTGTCGCCGCATCAGATGTCGCGGAAGATTTCGATCTGGGCGCCGACCGAGTTGAGGCGTTCCGCCAGTTCCTCGTAGCCGCGGTTGATGACGTAGACGTTGCGCAGGACCGAGGTGCCCTCCGCCGCCATCATGGCCAGGAGGACGACCACCGCCGGGCGCAGGGCCGGCGGGCACATCATCTCCGCCGCGCGCCAGCGGGTCGGGCCCTCGACCAGGACGCGGTGGGGGTCCAGGAGTTGGAGGCGGCCGCCGAGGCGGTTCAGGTCCGTCAGGTAGATCGCCCGGTTGTCGTACACCCAGTCGTGGATCAGGGTCTGGCCCTGGGCGGCGGCCGCGATGGCCGCGAAGAACGGGACGTTGTCGATGTTCAGCCCGGGGAACGGCATCGGGTGGATCTTGTCGATCGGGGCCTCGAGCTTCGAGGGGCGGACCGTCAGGTCGACCAGGCGGGTGCGGTTGTTGTCCGCCGTGTACTCCGCCGAGCGGTCGTGGTCGAGGCCCATCTCCTCCAGCACCGCGAGCTCGATCTCCATGAACTCGATCGGGACCCGGCGGATCGTCAGCTCCGACTCCGTGACCACCGCGGCCGCGACCAGGCTCATCGCCTCGACCGGGTCCTCGGAGGGGGAGTAGTCCACGTCCACGTCGATGTTCGGGATGCCGTGGACCGTGAGGGTGGTCGTGCCGATGCCCTCGACCTCGACGCCGAGCGCTTCCAGGAAGAAGCACAGGTCCTGGACCATGTAGTTGGAGGAGGCGTTGCGGATGACCGTGACCCCGTCGTGCCGGGCGGCGGCCAGCAGCGCGTTCTCGGTGACCGTGTCCCCGCGTTCGGTCAGCACGATCGGACGGCCCGGGGAGACCCCCGCCTCGACCTTCGCGTGGTAGATGCCCTCGGTCGCGGTGATGTCCAGGCCGAAGCGGCGCAGGGCGATCATGTGCGGCTCGATGGTGCGGGTGCCGAGGTCGCAGCCGCCGGCGTACGGCAGGCGGAACTGGTCCATCCGGTGCAGCAGCGGGCCCAGGAACATGATGATGCTCCGGGTGCGGCGGGCCGCGTCCGCGTCCATGGCGTCCATGTCGAGGCGGACCGGCGGGACGATCTCCAGGTCCACGCCCTCGTTGATCCAGCGGGTGCGGACACCGATGGAGTTCAGGACCTCGAGGAGCCGGTAGACCTCCTCGATGCGGGCGACCCGCCGCAGGACCGTACGGCCCTTGTTGAGCAGCGAGGCGCACAGCAGCGCCACGCACGCGTTCTTGCTCGTCTTGACGTCGATGGCGCCGGACAGCCGGCGGCCGCCGACGACCCGCAGATGCATCGGGCCGGCGTAGCCCAGGGAGACGATCTCGCTGTCGAGGGCTTCACCGATTCGGGCGATCATCTCAAGGCTGATGTTCTGGTTGCCGCGCTCGATCCGGTTCACGGCGCTCTGGCTGGTGCCGAGTGCGTCCGCGAGCTGACTCTGTGTCCAGCCCCGGTGCTGACGGGCGTCACGGATGAGCTTGCCGATGCGTACGAGGTAGTCGTCTGCCATGGATGCACCGTATCTCAGATATGAGATGCCTCCTGTTTCGGGTGTGGCAGACGGGTGTTACCGACCGTCAGATGCACCGAGTGTCGCTTTCACCCGCTCCCCGGTGCATCCATGACATCACTCCGATTACGGACATCCAGCTCATTATGTCGACTAGTGGCCGCACGCGTGGTGCCGGCCGCCGTGCACCGCCGCGTACGAGGCCGGGCGCGGACCGGATCCCGCCCGGGCCGCCCGGGCTGCCGCGGCGCGGCCCGCCGCCGAGTCCGCGTCGTGGACCACCCGGCCGCCGACCAGGGTCATGCGTACGCCGGTCCCGCTGATGTCGGCCACCGGACAGCGGGTCACATCCCGGTCCAGCACCACCAGGTCCGCCGCCTTGCCCTGCTCCACCGTCCCCGTCAGCCCCTCCTGCCTCAGCTGCCACGCCGTCCCCGACGTGTGCATCCGCAGCACCGAGGTCCGGCCCAGCCCCTCCAACTCCCGGTGCAGCTCGCCCGTGCCGTATGCGCCCTGCCGGTCGATCGCGGTCCGCAGCTGGTTCCACACCTGGAGCGCGTCCACCGGCCAGTCCGAGCCGCCGGTCAGCCGGGCCCCCGCCCGCTCCAGGCTGCGTGCCGGGTACATCCACCGGTGGCGCTCCGGCCCGATGTACGGAAGCAGCGCCTCCATCGTCCAGGTGTCCTCGGCGGCCCACTGGAGCTGCATGCAGGCCGCGACACCCAGCTGCGCGAAGCGCCGCAGGTCCGCCGGGTCCACGATCTGCAGATGCGCCACGGCATTGCGCGCGTCCCGCAGCCCGGTCACCCGGCGGGCGTACGCGTATCCGTCCAAAGCGGTCCGTACCGCCCGGTCTCCGAGTCCGTGGGCGTGCAGCTGCCAGCCCGCCTTGTTGAACGCCGCCGTCAGCCGGCCGTAGTCCGCCGCCGAGGTGTACAGCTCGCCCCGGTTCGCCGTCGGCTTTCCGTTCCCGTCCAGGTACGGCTCCAACAGTGCGGCCGTCTGCGCCGGGTACTCGATGACCCCGTCCAGGAACACCTTGACCATCCCGAACCGCAGGCCCCGTACCCCCTCGAACTCCTTTCGCAGCCCGTGCGCGTACGCCAGCGAGGCCGCCGGGTCCTTGGTCTGCTCGGCGTCCAGCCGGATCGCCGGGACGATCCGCTGCGGCAGCTTCCCCGCCGCCGACAGGGCCTGGTAGAGCTCCAGCTCGTGCCGCCCCACCAGGGCGTCCATCATCGTGGTGACCCCGGACGCGGCCGCCAGCTCCAGCACCTTCGCGCAAGCCGCGACCAGTTCGGCCGGCGAGGGCTCCGGGATGTGCCGCTTCACCAGGTCCTGGGCGTCGTCCTTCAGGACGCCCGTGGGCTGCCCGTCCGGGCCCTTCACGATCCGGCCGCCGACCGGGTCCGGGGTGGCCGCCGTGACCCCGGCGATCTCCAGGGCCCGCCGGTTCACCCAGAGGTTGTGCCCGTCGCCGCCGACCAGCGCGACGGGTCTGCGGGTCGCCAGCGCGTCCAGCATCGAGTGGTGCGGCACGCTCCCCGTCGGCAGCAGCCCGACCGGGTTCCAGTCCTCCACCACCAGCCAGGCGTCCGGCTCCGCGCCCGCGCCCCCGGTGTCGGCGAGGAAGGCGGCCAGCAGCTCCTTGAGCTCGGGCAGGGTGGTCTCCGCCCCCTCCAGCGACGGCCGCAAGGAGCGGTCGCCGGCGCCCAGCGGGTGCACGTGCCCGTCGTGGATGCCGCTCATCACGGTGTTCCCGCGCGCGTCGAGGACCTCGGTGTCCCGCCCGATGTGCCGGCGCACCGCCGAACCGCTCCCGGTGGCCAGGATCTTCCCGTCCCGGCCGACCGCGACGGCCTCCACCGGCGCCCCGCCGCCGGTCCCGGTGAACACCCGGGCGTTGTGGATCACCAGGGCGGCCGAACCGCGCGACCCGGAGCCGGAGCCGGAGCCGGAGGAGGCGGCCGCGGCCGCGGGCCCCGCGCCCAGCAGCCCGGCCGCGCCCGCCGCGGCGACGGCCCCGAGAAGGCCCCGCCGGGAGACGGGAGAGGACGAAGCAGAAAGAGAGGTCATGGCCGCTCCAAACGTTGGTGTGGCCAGGACACTGTTTGATTAACCCCTTAACCAGAACCCGCCGCCACCGACGAAATCCGCACCGCCGTCCGTACGATGACCCCGTGCCCGGGCCCGGACCGACCATCGCCGACATCGCGCGCGCCGCGGAGGTCTCCACCGCGACCGTCTCGCACGCGCTGGGCGGCACCGGCCGCGTCGGCGAGTCCACCCGCCGCCGCGTCCGCGAGGTGGCGGCCGCCCTCGGCTACAGCGCCGGCCGCGGCCCCCGCACCCGTACGCTCGGCCTCGCCGTCACCACGTACGCCGGCTCCGCCTGGAACTTCGTCGAGATCGCGTACTTCTCGCGCCTGCTGACCGCCGCCACCGCGGCCGCCCACGCCCGCGGCTACGCCCTCACCGTGCTGCCCGCCGACCGGGGCGCCGAGCCGCTCTGGCACACCCTCGCCGTCGACGGGATGCTCCTGCTCGACAGCCCGGCCGGCGACCCGGTGCTCCGCGCGCTGCGCGCCCGCGGCCTGCCGGTGGTCTTCGACGGCCGGCCGCCAGACCCGCGGCCCGCGGACGTGTGGGTGGACAACGACCACGAGGCCACCACCCGCGAGGTCCTCGACCACCTCGCCGCCTCCGGAGCCCGGCGGATCGCGCTGCACTCCGCGTACGGCCGGGAGTACTACACCGAGGCCGTCACCTCGGCCTACACCCGCTGGTGCGCCGAGCGCGGGGCGGACGCGCTGGTGGTCCCCTTCGACCCCGAGGACACCCCCGGGCACGCCTTCGACGCCGCGTTCGCCGCGCACGGGCGCCTGCGCCCCGACGCCGTGTACTGCGTGTACGACCCCGGCGGCCGCCAGGTGCTGGCCGCCGCGGCCCGGCACGGGCTGCGGATACCGGACGAGCTGCGTCTGGTCTGCGCGAGCGAGGATCCCTCGTACGCGGCTGGAGATCCGGCGGTGAGCACCGTGACGCTGAGGCCGGAGGTGATCGGCGAGAGCGCCGTCGCCGCGCTGGTCGCCCTGCTGGAGTCCCCGCAGGGCGCGCCGCCCGGCCAGCTGACCGTCCCGGCCGCGCTGACCGTACGTACGTCTTCCCGTACGTCTTCCCCTGCGGCTCCGGGCACGCCTCCACTGTGATCTGGCCCATGCCGTGCATGACCAGGGGGCGGCAATGCACTAGAGTTATCTCGACATCGAGATATCTGCCGAAGGCGTACCGCAGCCGCCCCTGCTGGTAAGGATTACCTAACTTAGCCTTACCTTAGCGGATTGGCCACAGGGCGTGGCGGCAGGATTGCGGTAAAACGCGCGAATTTCATGCATGAAGGAGACTGTCGTGTCGGCGAACAGCTTCGACGCCCGCAGCACGCTGCAGGTGGGCGACGAGTCGTACGAGATCTTCCGGCTGGACAAGGTTGAGGGCTCTGCCCGCCTTCCCTACAGCCTGAAGGTGCTGCTGGAGAACCTGCTCCGCACCGAGGACGGCGCGAACATCACCGCCGACCACATCCGGTCGCTCGGCAACTGGGACTCGCAGGCCCAGCCCAGCGAGGAGATCCAGTTCACGCCGGCCCGCGTGATCATGCAGGACTTCACCGGCGTCCCCTGCGTCGTCGACCTCGCCACCATGCGTGAGGCCGTGAAGGCCCTCGGCGGCGACCCGGCGAAGATCAACCCGCTCTCGCCCGCCGAGATGGTCATCGACCACTCGGTCATCGCCGACAAGTTCGGCACGAAGGACGCCTTCGCGCAGAACGTCGAGCTGGAGTACGGCCGCAACAAGGAGCGCTACCAGTTCCTGCGCTGGGGCCAGACCGCCTTCGACGACTTCAAGGTCGTCCCCCCGGGCACCGGCATCGTCCACCAGGTCAACATCGAGCACCTGGCCCGTACGGTCATGGTCCGCAACGGCCAGGCGTACCCCGACACCCTCGTCGGCACCGACTCGCACACCACCATGGTCAACGGCCTGGGCGTGCTGGGCTGGGGCGTCGGCGGCATCGAGGCCGAGGCCGCGATGCTCGGCCAGCCGGTCTCCATGCTGATCCCGCGCGTCGTGGGCTTCAAGCTGACCGGCGAGCTGCCCACCGGCACCACCGCCACCGACCTGGTGCTGACCATCACCGAGATGCTGCGCAAGCACGGTGTCGTCGGCAAGTTCGTCGAGTTCTACGGTGAGGGCGTCGCCGCCACCTCCCTCGCGAACCGCGCCACCATCGGCAACATGTCGCCGGAGTTCGGCTCCACCGCCGCGATCTTCCCGATCGACGACGAGACCCTGAAGTACCTGCGCCTGACCGGCCGCGACGCCCAGCAGGTCGCGCTCGTCGAGGCGTACGCCAAGGAGCAGGGCCTGTGGCTGGACCCGGCCGCCGAGCCGGACTTCTCCGAGAAGCTGGAGCTCGACCTCTCCACGGTCGTCCCCTCCATCGCCGGCCCGAAGCGCCCGCAGGACCGCATCGTCCTGGCCAACGCCGCCGAGCAGTTCGCGGTGGACGTACGCAACTACGTCAGCGACGACGAGGAGGCCGGCAAGGAGTCCTTCCCGGCGTCCGACGCCCCGGCCGCCGCCAACGGCGTGCCGACCCGCCCGACGCTGGTCACCCTGGCCGACGGCACCTCCTTCGAGATCGACCACGGCGCCGTCACCGTCGCCGCGATCACCTCCTGCACCAACACCTCGAACCCCTACGTCATGGTCGCCGCGGCGCTCGTGGCCAAGAAGGCGGTCGAGAAGGGCCTGGCCCGCAAGCCGTGGGTCAAGACCACCCTGGCCCCGGGCTCGAAGGTCGTCACGGACTACTTCGACAAGGCCGGCCTGACCCCGTACCTGGACAAGATGGGCTTCAACCTCGTCGGGTACGGCTGCACCACCTGCATCGGCAACTCCGGTCCGCTGGACGAGGAGATCTCGAAGGCGATCAACGAGCACGACCTCGCGGTCACCTCGGTGCTCTCCGGCAACCGCAACTTCGAGGGCCGGATCAACCCCGACGTCAAGATGAACTACCTGGCCTCCCCGCCGCTGGTCGTCGCGTACGCCATCGCGGGCTCCATGAAGGTGGACATCACCAAGGACGCCATCGGCATCGACACCGAGGGCAAGCCGGTCTTCCTGCAGGACATCTGGCCGTCCGAGGCCGAGGTCAACGACGTCGTGGCGAACGCCATCGGCGAGGACATGTTCAGCAAGTCCTACCAGGACGTCTTCGCGGGCGACGCCCAGTGGCAGGCGCTGTCGATCCCGACGGGCAACACCTTCGAGTGGGACCCGCAGTCCACCTACGTGCGCAAGCCCCCTTACTTCGAGGGCATGACGATGGAGACCACCCCGGTCTCCGACATCGCCGGCGCGCGCGTGCTGGCGAAGCTGGGCGACTCGGTCACCACCGACCACATCTCCCCGGCCGGTGCGATCAAGGCCGACACCCCGGCCGGCAAGTACCTCACCGAGCACGGCGTCGAGCGCCGCGACTTCAACTCGTACGGTTCCCGCCGAGGCAACCACGAGGTCATGATCCGCGGTACGTTCGCCAACATCCGCCTGCGCAACCAGATCGCGCCGGGCACCGAGGGCGGCTTCACCCGCGACTTCACGGTCGAGGGCGCGCCGGTCGCGTTCATCTACGACGCCTCGCAGAACTACCAGGCCGCCGGCATCCCGCTCGTCATCCTGGCGGGCAAGGAGTACGGCTCGGGCTCGTCCCGCGACTGGGCGGCCAAGGGCACCGCGCTGCTCGGCGTCAAGGCCGTCATCGCCGAGTCCTACGAGCGCATCCACCGCTCGAACCTGATCGGCATGGGCGTCCTGCCCCTGCAGTTCCCGGAGGGCGCCTCGGCGGCCGCGCTGGGCCTCACCGGCGAGGAGACCTTCTCCTTCACCGGTGTGGAGGAGCTGAACAACGGCACCACCCCGCGCACGGTCAAGGTCACCACCGACACCGGTGTGGAGTTCGACGCGGTCGTCCGCATCGACACCCCGGGTGAGGCGGACTACTACCGCAACGGCGGCATCATGCAGTACGTGCTCCGCAACCTCATCCGCGGCTGAGCACCTTAGTCGCACCAGCGGCACCAAAGGGCCGTATCCCCGTTAAGGGGGTACGGCCCTTCCGCTTTTCCCGGCCCGGGCCAGGTTTCGGGGAGGTCTCAACTCGGAAAAGCTGACGGACAACCGTGTGCATGATCTTGCTCACACGAGAGGAAGTGGACTATACCTGTGCCCGTCCGGATCACCGCGTTACGAGCGGCCCCGGACCGGGGGATGGCGGGGACCTGCGGTGATGTCCGTATGCACGGTGACCGTCGCGATTTCCGGCCTCCTTCACACTTCTGACGAAGGCGAGGACATGAGCATGGGATCCACTGGTGAGGGCATCGGCCGCCGTGACCTGATCAAGCGCTCCGTGGCGCTGGGACTGATCTCGGTGCCCACGATGAGCTTCCTGTCCGCCTGCGCCTCCGGGGGTGAGGACACGTCCACGAAGGGGCCGGACAAGGCTGCGGTGACCAAGGAGAACCCCTTCGGCGTGGCCAAGGGCGGCAAGCTGGACGTCGTCGTCTTCAAGGGCGGGTTCGGCGACGACTACGCGAAGGCCTGGGAGGCCGCCTTCGACAAGAAGTGGGGCACCACCAGCTCCCACCTGGGCACCCAGGAGATCGCCGCCAAGCTCCAGCCCCGCTTCAACGGCGGCAACCCGCCGGACGTCATCGACGACTCCGGCGCCCAGCAGATCAAGATCGACGTCCTCGCCAAGGGCGGCCAGCTCGCCGAGCTCACCCAGGTGCTCGACGCGCCCTCGCTCGACGACCCGGCCAAGAAGGTCCGGGACATGCTCATCCCCGGCACCGTCGAACAGGGCACCCAGGGCGGCAAGTTCGTCGCGCTCTACTACGTCTACACGGTGTTCGGCTTCTGGTACTCGGGCAAGCTCTTCAAGGAGAAGGGCTGGGCCGAGCCGAAGACCTGGGACGAGTTCCTCGACATCTGCACCAAGGCCAAGGCCGCCGGCATCGGCGGACTCGCCCACCAGGGCAAGTACCCGTACTACATCAACGTCGTCATCATGGACCTGATCGCCAAGAAGGGCGGTCTGGAGGCCATGAAGGCGATCGACAACCTCGAGCCGAACGCCTTCGAGGGCAACCCCGCCGCCCTCGCCGCCGTCGAGGCGGTGTACGAGGTCGTCGAGAAGGACCTGCTGATGGCCGGCACCAACGGCCTCACCCACACGGAGTCCCAGACCGCGTGGAACCAGTACAAGGCCGCCTTCATCCCCTCCGGCTCCTGGCTGGAGAACGAGCAGCTCAAGCAGACCCCGGACGACTTCGACATGAAGTTCCTCCCGGTGCCGACGCTGGCCGACAGCAAGCTGCCCTTCGAAGCCATCAGGGCCGGCGCGGGCGAGCCCTTCATCGTCCCGGAGAAGGCCGCCAACAAGCCCGGCGGCCTGGAGTTCCTCCGCTCGATGCTGTCCCGCGAGTGGTCGACCCTCTTCGCCCAGCAGGCCAACTCCCTCACCGTCGTCAAGGACGGCGTCGACCCGAACGTCAAGCTGCGCCCCGGCACGGCCTCGGCGGTCGCCGCCGTCAAGACGGCCGGCTCGAACACCTTCAACTACCTGTACCCCGACTGGTACAGCGAGATGGACACCGAGATCCAGAACGCGTCCAATGAGCTGATGGCCAAGCGGATCCAGCCAAAGGAATGGATCAAGCGGGCCCAGGCTGCGGTAGACAAGGCTGCCAAGGACCCGAACGCCAAGAACAACCGCCGCAGCTGACATCGTCCAAGGGACGGACACCATGAGCCAAGTAGCCCAGGGCAAGGGAAGGGTCGGCTTCATCGCCGGCTTCCTCTTCCTGCCGCTCGCGCTGTACCTGACTTTCGTCATCTGGCCGTACGTTCAGACGTTCGGCTACTCCTTCACCAACTGGTCCGGACAGTCGCCCACGTTCGACTTCGTCGGCCTGGACAACTACGCCGCGCTGATGAAGGACGAGGTCTTCCGCGGCGCCCTGTGGCACAACCTGCTGCTCCTGGTGTTCGTCCCGACCATCACCATCCTGCTGGCCCTCTTCTTCGCCTTCATGGTGAACGCGGGAGGGCGCAGCGGTGCGGGCGGGGTGCGGGGCGTCCGCGGCTCCTCCGTCTACAAGATCGTCTACTTCTTCCCGCAGGTCCTGTCGCTGGCCATCCTCGCCGTGCTCTTCGGCGCCGTGTACCGCAGCGACGAGGGCGGCCTGCTCAACGGATTCCTCACCAAGCTGGGCCTGGTCGACCCGGCCCACCCCGTCGAATGGCTCAACCAGCCGAACCTCGTCCTGTGGTGCCTGCTCCTGGTGGTGGTCTGGCACGGAGTCGGCTTCTACCTGGTCCTCTTCTCGGCCGCCATGCAGTCCGTACCCAAGGACATCTACGAGGCCGCCCTGCTCGACGGCGCCGGGCGCGCCCAGACCTTCCTCAAGGTCACGCTGCCCCTGCTCTGGGACTCCGTGCAGACCTCGGCGGTCTACCTGGGCATCGCCGCGATGGACATGTTCGTCCTGGTGTCGACCATGACGTCCGGCCAGTTCGGCGGCGGACCCGACCACCACAGCGAGGTCATGGCCACGGTGCTGATGCGCAACTTCCTGTACTTCGGCAAGAGCGGCTACGCCTGCGCCATGGGCGTGGTCATGCTCGTCCTGACCATGATCCTCTCCGTCGTCACGCTGCGCGCCACCCGCCGCGAACGCATCGAGTTCTGAGAGGAGTTCCCCGATGACTGCAGAATCCACAGTGATCAAGGCGCCGGGCGAGGCCTCGGCCGAGCGGTCCGGCGGCAGCGGCCGCCGATCCAAGGAGGGCGGGAACACCGGCTCCGACGGCATGGTGCTGAACGTCTTCTCGCACGGGTTCCTCGCCGTCTGGGCGATACTGATCGTCCTGCCCCTGATCTGGCTGGCGCTCGGATCGTTCAAGACCGACGCCCAGATCGGCGGATCGGCCCTCAGCTGGCCCTCCAACTGGCACTTCGACGCCTTCTCCCGGGCCTGGGACAAGGGCATCGGCGACTACTTCGCCCACACGCTGATCGTGATGGCGTTCTCGGTGCCGCTGACCATGCTGCTCGGCTCGATGGCCGCGTACGTGCTGGCCCGCTACCCCTTCCCGGGGAACCGGCTCTTCTACTACTTCTTCGTCAGCGGGGCGATGTTCCCCGTCTTCCTGGCTCTCGTCCCGCTGTTCTTCATGGTCAAGCGCCTGGACATGCTCAACACGTACCAGGGTCTGATCCTGGTGTACGTGGCGTACTCGATGCCGTTCACCGTCTTCTTCATGCACTCGTTCTTCCGCACGCTGCCGACGGCCGTGCACGAGGCGGCGGTGATCGACGGGGCCTCCGACACCCGGATCTTCTTCCAGGTGATGCTGCCGATGGCCAAGCCGGGCCTGATCAGCGTCGGGATATTCAATGTCCTGGGCCAGTGGAACCAGTACATCCTGCCCTCCGTGCTGATGCAGCCGCAGACCGGATCGGACCCCGAGCGCTACATGCTCACGCAGGGCCTGATCCAGCTGCAGTACCAGATGGGGTACGAGACGGACCTGCCGGTGCTGTTCGCCGGCGTGACCATCGCGATGATCCCGATGCTGGTGGTCTACCTGTCCTTCCAGCGCCAGATCCAGGCCGGCCTGACCTCCGCCACCCTCAAGTAGCGGGGCGGCGGCGGCCGGGGGCGACGCCGATCGCCCCCGGCCGCCGGACACCACAGGGCGGCGGCCGGGTGCCCGGCCTTACAGCCAGGTGCCGAACCTGCGGATGTACAGGGTCTTCAGCAGCTGCGTGAGCGTGCAGTACGCCAGCAGTACGCCGACCAGCCACGGGAAGTAGCCCGCCGGCAGGGGCACGAAGCCCAGCGACCCGGCCAGCGGCGAGAAGGGCAGGTACAGCCCGGTCAGCACCGCGAGGACGGTCATCACCATCACCGGCCAGGACGCCCGGGACTGGATGAAGGGGATCTTCCGCGTACGGATCATGTGCACGATCAGGGTCTGCGAGAGGAGGCCCTCGATGAACCAGCCGGACTGGAAGAGCGCCTGGTGCGCCTCGCTGTCGGCCCCGAACACGTTCCACATGATCACGAACATCGCGATGTCGAAGATCGAGCTGATCGGGCCGATGCAGACCATGAACCGGCCGATGCCCTTGGCGTCCCAGTTGCGGGGCTTGCGCAGGTACTCCTCGTCCATCCGGTCCCACGGCGTCGCCAGCTGCGCGATGTCGTAGACCAGGTTCTGCACCAGCAGCATGATCGCGAGCATCGGCTGGAACGGGATGAACGCGCTCGCCACCAGGACCGAGAAGACGTTGCCGAAGTTCGACGACGCCGTCATCTTGACGTACTTGATCGTGTTGCCGAAGGTGGTCCGGCCCTGGATCACGCCCTGCTCCAGGACGGTCAGGTCCTTCTCCAGCAGGATGATGTCGGCCGACTCCTTCGCGATGTCGACCGCGGTGTCGACGGAGATGCCGACATCGGCGTCGCGCAGCGCGGCGGCGTCGTTGATGCCGTCCCCGAGGAAGCCGACGGTGTGGCCGTCGGCCTGCAGGGCCCGCACGATCCGGGCCTTCTGAACCGGGTTGACCTTGGCGAAGACCGTCGTACGGGCGGCCAGCGCGCGCAGTGCCGCGTCGTCGAGCGCGTCGATCTCGGTGCCGAGCACCACGTGCCCGACGTCGATGCCGACGTCGGTGCAGACCCGGGCGGCGACGAGGTCGTTGTCGCCGGTGACGACCTTGACCGCGATGCCCTTGTCGGCCAGGCCCTGCAGGGCCCGGGCGGCGTCGGCCTTCGGCGGGTCGAGGAAGGCGAGGAAGCCGACCAGGGTCAGCTGCTCCTCGTCAGCGACGCCGTACGTGTCGCGCGGGCTGCTCATCGTGCGGGTGGCGACGGCGAGGACGCGCAGGCCCTGGCGGTTGTTGTGCTCGGCGATGCGGGTGACGTGCCGGCGCAGCTGTTCGGTGAGTTCGACCTTCCGGCCGCGGTCCGTCATGTGGGTGCAGAGGTCCAGGACCTCCTCCACCGCACCCTTAGTGATCATCACGTGCTCGGGGCGGCCGAGGTCGCCGAGGACGCTGTTGCGGCCCAGCACCACGGACATCCGCCGGCGGGCGAAGTCGAAGGGGATCTCGTCGACCATCGAGAACCGTGCGTCGACGACAACCTCCTCGGCCTCGTCGACCCGGCTGATGACCGCCTGGTCCATCAGGTTCTTCAGTCCGGTCTGGAAGTGGGAGTTGAGGTAGCCGTACTCCAGGACCTCGTTGTCCTCGTTGCCGTGCACGTCCAGGTAGCGGTCCAGGACGATGCGGTCCTCGGTGAGGGTGCCGGTCTTGTCCGTGCAGAGCACGTCCATCGCGCCGAGGTTCTGGATCGCGTTGAGGCGCTTGACGACGACCTTGCGCTTGGACATGGCGACCGCGCCGCGCGCCAGGTTGGCGGAGACGACCATGGGCAGCATCTCGGGGGTCAGGCCGACCGCGACGGCGATGCCGAAGAGGAAGGCCTCGTCCCAGTCGCCCTTGGTGAGGCCGTTGATCGCGAACACGACCGGGACCATGACCAGCATGAAGCGGATCAGCAGGAAGCTGACCTTGCGCACGCCGTTGTCGAAGTTGGTCTGCGGGCGCTCGCCGACCAGCGAGCCGGCCATCGAGCCGAAGTAGGTGTCGGCGCCGGTGGCGACGACCACGCCGGTGGCGGTGCCGGAGGTGACCGACGTCCCCATGAGGACCAGGTTGTCCGCCTCGACGGGGTCGGTGGTCTCGAACTGCCCGAGGTCCTCGAGGCCGGGGGTCCCCCCGACGGAGCGAGGGGGAGCGTCGGCCTTGGCCACCGGCAGGGACTCGCCGGACAGCGCGGCCTGGCCGACCATCAGGTCCTTGGAGGTGATCAGCCGCAGGTCGGCCGGGATCAGGTCACCGGCGGCCAGCTTCACCACGTCGCCCGGGACCACCTGGTCCATGGGCAGCTCGAGGGTGGTGGGCCCCGCGCCGCTGCCGGCCCGGCGCTGTACCGCGCAGGTGGTGGTGACGAGCTTCTTCAGTGCGTCCGCGGCGCGGCCGGAGCGGAACTCCTGCCAGAAGCGCAGCAGCCCGCTGATCCCCACCATCACGGAGAGGATGACGACGCCCGGATCGGCCGGGTCCTGCCACCACATGACGGCGGCCAGGAAGACCAGGACGGCGATGAAGGGGTTCCAGAACGCCTTCGCGAGCTGGACCCACCAGCGCGGGGCGCGCTCGTGGGCGACGACGTTGGCGCCGTGCCGTTCCAGGCGCAGCGCCGCCTCGGCGTGCGTGAGGCCGTTGCGGGTGGCGGAGAGGTCCTGCAGGACCTGGGCGCCGGGGCGGGCGCTGAATGCGGCGAGCCGCTCGCCGGCGAGCCGGGTACGGGACTCCAGCTCGGCGGCCTTGCGCTCGCGACGGCCCTTGCCCGGCGGTGCGAGCTTGGTCGGGGTACGGGGGGTGAGCATGGTCATGACGAATACCTCCCTCCACTGCGTCCGGGCAGCGCGAAGCCGCGCGGTCACGTGGAGTGATCACGGGTCGGCGCAGGGCGGCGCGAAGCGCCGACGGGCACGCCGATGGGCATGGATGACGCACGTCCGGCGCAAGGGCCGGTACATGCGGAAGGAAAGGGAGGGGAGAAGAAGGAAGGGAATGCAGAACCGCACGGAGGCAGCGGTGCGTGCCGCAGCCGCGCCGCGGTGTACCGCGGCCGTGCGCACTCAGGGAAGGATCAGCTGATCAAGGTCAGCCGACGAGAGCGCTGCAAAGACTTCGATCGGGACTCATCCCGAACACCTCCTTGCGTAGCGCCGTCAGTACAGGGCGCCCGATCCGGCCGGAATGGCCGCAGAGGACCGGCGCCTCAGCGACCGTAGCACGATCTAGAGGGATGTCTTTCATACTTATGACCGGTAGTGGCCGATTCGTTCTGTGTCGGCCTCTTGACGTCTGGAGGGCCAAAGGCTCGACTTAAGGTTCACAAGTTGGAGAGACGCCGGGGTCTCGGAGCACCAAGCCGCGATGCCGGCTCGGGGGGCGACGGTCGGCCGTCGCTTATGGGCAGGAGTGGATGAGTCGTGCAGACTCCCGGATCGCAGTCTTCACTGCACCGCGCGAATCTCGAACGGGTCGTGCGGGCGGTGCGGCTCGCGGGTTCGCTGACCCAGGCGGAGATCGCCCGGTCCACCGGACTGTCGGCGGCCACGGTCTCCAACATCGTCCGCGAGCTGAAGGACGGTGGGACCGTCGAGGTCACGGACACCTCGGCCGGCGGCCGGCGGGCGCGCAGCGTCTCGCTCAGCGGTGACGCGGGCATCGTGATCGGCGTGGACTTCGGCCACACCCACCTGCGGGTGGCGGTCGGCAACCTCGCCCACCAGGTCCTGGCCGAGGAGTCCGCCCCACTGGACGTGGACGCCTCCTGGGCGGACGGCTTCGACCGGGCGGAAGCCCTGGTCGGAGAGTTGATCGCGGGCATCGGGGTGGGCCTGGACAAGGTCATCGGAGTGGGGCTCGGCGTCCCCGGCCCCATCGACGTGGAGTCCGGGACCCTCGGCTCCACCGCGATCCTGCCGGGCTGGGCCGGGATCAACCCGCGCCAGGAGCTCTCGCAGCGCCTCGGCGTGCCCGTGTACGTGGACAACGACGCCAACCTCGGAGCGCTCGGGGAGCTGGTGTGGGGGAGCGGCCGCGGGGTCAAGGACCTCGCGTACATCAAGGTCGCCAGCGGTGTCGGCGCCGGCCTGGTGATCAACGGGCAGATCTACCGGGGGCCCGGCGGCACCGCCGGCGAGATCGGGCACATCACCCTCGACGAGTCCGGCCCGGTCTGCCGCTGCGGCAACCGCGGCTGCCTGGAGACCTTCGCCGCGGCCCGGTACGTCCTGCCGCTGCTGCAGAGCACGCACGGGCCCGAGCTCACGATGGAGCGGGTGGTCGAACTGGCCCGGGAGGGTGACCCGGGCTGCCGCCGGGTCATCGCCGACGTGGGCCGCCATGTGGGTAGTGGTGTCGCGAACCTGTGCAACGTTCTGAATCCGAGCCGCGTGGTGCTCGGCGGTTCGCTGGCGGAGGCCGGTGAACTGATCCTGGCCCCCATACGCGAGTCGGTGGGGCGGTACGCGATCCCCAGCGCGGCACGTCAACTGTCCGTGCTCACCGGGTCGTTGGGCAGTCGCGCGGAGGTGCTGGGCGCACTGGCCCTGGTGCTGAGCGAGATGGGCGATTCGACTCTTCTGGCCGGTTCGCCGACCCTCAAGCTCTTGCCTTCAGTTAGATAACGGATGGCACCGTTGTCATCTCGTTAAGGATTCACTCCTTGACGACAAACTGCGGCCGAGGTTGACTCACGTCCACCTCGGCCGCAATGTTGCGGCCTCGTCAGGGAGGTTCAAGAAATGAACACGCGTATGCGTAGAGCCGCCGTAGCCGTCGCCGCCACCGCGATGGCCGCTTCCCTTGCCGCCTGTGGCAGCGCCAAGGAAGCCGGTGAGAAGCCGAAGGAGTCCGGCTCCGCCGCCGCGGGTGGCGCGATCAAGATCGGTCTGCTCCTGCCGGAGAACCAGACCGCGCGCTACGAGAAGTTCGACAAGCCGCTCTTCGAGAAGAAGGTCGCCGAACTCACCGACGGCAAGGCCGAAGTGGTCTACGCCAACGCCAAGCAGGACGCGACCACGCAGAACTCGCAGGTCGACACGATGATCACCAACAAGGTGAACGTCCTGGTCATCGATGCCGTGGACTCCAAGGCCATCGCCGGCTCGGTGAAGAAGGCCAAGGAGAAGGGCATCCCGGTCGTGGCCTACGACCGCCTCGCCGAAGGCCCGATCGACGCCTACACCTCCTTCGACAACGAAGAGGTCGGCAAGGTCCAGGGCAAGGCCCTGCTCGAGGCCCTGGGCGACAAGGCCAAGGCCGGTGAGATCGTCATGATGAACGGGTCGGTCACCGACCCGAACGCCGCCCTCTTCAAGAAGGGTGCGCACTCCGTCCTCGATGGCAAGGTGACCATCGGCAAGGAGTACGACACCAAGGAGTGGAAGCCGGAGAACGCCAACACCAACATGGCGGGCGCGATCTCCGCGATCGGCAAGGACAAGATCGTCGGCGTCTACTCGGCCAACGACGGCATGGCCGGCGGCATCATCACCGCCCTCAAGGCGGCCGGCATGGACCCGCTGCCCCCGGTCACCGGCCAGGACGCGGAACTCGCCGGTGTGCAGCGGATCGTCGCGGGCGAGCAGTTCATGAGCGTCTACAAGCCGTACGCCCCCGAGGCCGAGGCCGCCGCGAAGATGGCCGTCGCGCTCGCCAAGGGCGAGAAGCTCGACGCCGTCACCACCTCCAAGGTCGACAGCCCGACCGACAAGGGCATCCCCTCGGTCCTGGTCCCCGTCGTCTCGCTGACCAAGAACAACATCAAGGACACTGTCATCAAGGACGGTGTCTACACGGCCGACGAGATCTGCACCGACAAGTACGCGGCCGCCTGCACCACCCTCGGCCTGAAGTAGGCCGACGGGGCCTCGCGTAGGCCCCGTGTAGGCCATCCCGGCCCCGAAGCGGGTCGGTCCCGGCCGCAGGCAGGTCCCCCCGGGCCTGCCGAGGCCCCAGCGTCCTGCCGGCCGGAGGCCCGCCCCCGCGGCCTCCGGTCCACCAGGACCCCCGCGCCTGCCCGGCGCCCCGCCCCTCTTCCCCCGCCACCCGCGGGGCGCCGGGCAGAAACGATTCCTCAATCCACCCCGCTCCTGCACTTTCTTGCACGACATCCCCGCCGGTCAGGCGGCGAAGGAGATGGTTCATGTGTCCGCTGCGCCCGTGCTGGCGTTGCGAGGGGTCTCGAAGCGGTTCGGTGCCGTCCAGGCGCTCACCGACGTAGAGCTCGAGATCCACTCCGGCGAGGTGGTCGCCCTGGTCGGCGACAACGGCGCCGGCAAGTCCACGCTCGTCAAGACGATCGCCGGCGTCCACCCCATCGATGACGGAGTCATCGAGTGGCAGGGCAAGCCGGTCTCG
Organism: Streptomyces sp. NPDC031132; assembly: GCF_055570595.1. Lineage (NCBI taxonomy): Bacteria > Bacillati > Actinomycetota > Actinomycetes > Kitasatosporales > Streptomycetaceae > Streptomyces > Streptomyces sp. NPDC031132. The sequence continues at coordinate 133,391 of NZ_JBVIGX010000016.1, read as the reverse complement.
ATCACCAAGCCCCACGACGCCCAGAACCTGGGCATCGCGACGGTCTACCAGGACCTCGCGCTGTGCGACAACATCGACGTCGTCGGCAACCTCTTCCTGGGCCGCGAGCTCAAGCGCCGCGGAGTACTGGACGAGGTGGAGATGGAGCGGCGCGCCCGCGAGCTCCTGACCACCCTGTCCATCCGGATCCCCAGTGTCCGCATCCCCATCGCCTCGCTCTCCGGCGGCCAGCGCCAGACCGTGGCGATCGCCCGTTCGATGCTCGGCGAGCCCCAGCTCGTCATCCTCGACGAGCCCACGGCCGCCCTCGGCGTCGAGCAGACCGCACAGGTCCTCGACCTGGTGGAGCGGCTGCGCGAGCGCGGCCACGCCGTCATCCTCATCAGCCACAACATGGCCGACGTGAAGGCCGTCGCCGACAAGGTGGCGGTCCTGCGGCTGGGTCGCAACAACGGCGTCTTCACCGTCAAGGACACGTCGCAGGAAGAGATCATCTCCGCCATCACCGGAGCCACGGACAACGCCGTGACCCGCCGGGCGGCCCGTACCGGGGAGGCCCGCAAGTGAGCACCGAACACCACACCCATGCGGAAGAGGTGGCCCAGCTCGCCAACCCCGCCGCCCCGGCGGACTCGATTCCCGCGGTGGACCCGCGCCTGCTCGTGCGCGAGCAGGGCCTGGCCGGCTACCTGAGCGAGTTCGGCCGCAAGATGAAGGCCGGCGACCTGGGCTCCCTCCCGGTCGTCATCGGCCTGATCGTCATCTGGGGCATCTTCCAGGGACTGAACGAGAACTTCCTGTCCCCGGAGAACCTCACCAACATCGCGATCACGATGGTCGCCACCGGCATGATGGCCGTCGGCATCATCTTCGTGCTCCTGCTGGGCGAGATCGACCTCTCCGTCGGCTCGGTCAGCGGTGTCTCGGGCGCGATCGTCGCGGTCCTCGCCGTCACCAACGGCGTCAACGAGTGGCTGGCGATCCTGGTGGCCATCGCGGGCGGCGCCCTGATCGGCTCGATCCACGGCTTCTTCTTCGCCAGGATCGGCGCACCGGCCTTCGCGGTCACCCTTTCGGGCCTGCTCTTCTGGTCCGGTGCGATGCTGCAGATCCTCGGCAGCAACGGCACGATCAACCTCGACTCCGACGGGGTCGTGGGCCAGCTCACCACGTACTTCTTCACGGACGTGGCCGCGGGCTACGGCCTCGCCGCCATCGCCGTGATCGGGTACTTCCTGGCCTCGTTCTTCGACAGCCGCCGCCGCGCGGCCGCGGGTGTCCCGTCCCGCCCGATGAGCGAGATCGCGCTGCGCACCGGCCTGCTGGCGCTGTTCACCTTCGGCCCCGCCGCGGTGTTCAACCAGTACAAGGGCCTCCCGCTCGCGGTGGTGCTCTTCGTGCTGGTGCTGGTCGGCACGGACTTCCTCCTGCGCCGTACCTCGTTCGGCCGGAACATCTTCGCCCTCGGCGGCAGCGTCGAGGCCTCCCGGCGCGCGGGCATCAACGTCACCGGGATCCGCATCGCGGTCTTCGCCATCTCGGGCACCTTCGCCGCCGTCGGCGGGCTCTTCTGGGCCTCCAAGATCGCGGCAGCCAACCAGAGCGCCGGTGCCGGCGACCTGCTGATGAACGTGATCGCGGCGGCCGTGATCGGCGGCACCAGCCTCTTCGGCGGCCGGGGCCGCACCTGGAACGCCCTCCTCGGCGTCATGGTCATCACCTCGATCCAGTACGGTCTGGCTCTCGAGGGAATCGCCACGCCGATCCAGTACATGATCACCGGTGCGGTGCTGCTGGCCACCGTGGTGATCGACTCGGTCACCCGCAAGACCCAGAAGACGGCCGGACGCGCCTGACACCGCGCCCGGCGCGGTAAGACCGGTCACAGTGCCCGGTGCCACCCCGTGTGGCACCGGGCATCCGTGCGTACGTCCGTACGTACATCTGTGCGTACGCCTGTGTGGGTATACGCCCGAATGTGAGGTGTGACATCGGGGTGATCTGCACAGGGATGTGTACAGCGATGACAAAGCTGTGACCCGCGTGCGGCAGCCCGATGACCGCGGTCGCCGACGGAACATTAGACTCGACAGACCAGCAAGCAACTGCAAGGAGGCACGGGTGCTGCTGACCCGCATCAAGGGACCGCGCGATCTGGACCGGCTCAGCCAGGAGGAGCTCGACCAGCTCGCCGCCGAGATCAGGTCCTTCCTCGTCGACGCCGTCTCCAAGACCGGCGGGCACCTCGGCCCCAACCTCGGGGTGGTCGAACTGACGATCGCTCTGCACCGGGTCTTCGACTCGCCCAAGGACAAGGTCCTCTTCGACACCGGCCACCAGGCCTACGTCCACAAGCTGCTCACGGGCCGCCAGGACTTCGCCGGCCTGCGCACCAAGGGCGGCCTGTCCGGCTACCCCTCGCGCGCCGAGTCCGACCACGACGTGATCGAGAACTCCCACGCCTCCACCGTGCTGGGCTGGGCCGACGGCCTCGCCAAGGCCAACGAGGTGCTCGGCCGGGAGGACCACCACGTCGCCGCCGTCATCGGCGACGGCGCGCTGACCGGTGGCATGGCCTGGGAGGCGCTGAACAACATCGCCGCCGCCAAGGACCGTCCGCTGGTCATCGTCGTCAACGACAACGAGCGCTCGTACGGCCCCACCATCGGCGGCCTCGCCAACCACCTGGCCACCCTGCGCACCACGGACGGCTACGAGCGCTTCCTGGCCCGCGGCAAGGAGCTCCTGGAGCGCACCCCGGTCGTCGGGAAGCCGCTCTTCGAGACCCTGCACGGCGCCAAGAAGGGCCTCAAGGACTTCATCGCCCCGCAGGGCATGTTCGAGGACCTCGGGCTCAAGTACATCGGGCCCATCGACGGCCACGACATCGAGGCCCTGGAGTCCGCCCTGCAGCGCGCCAAGCGCTTCAGCGGCCCGGTCATCGTGCACTGCCTCACCCAGAAGGGCCGCGGCTACACCCCGGCCCTGGAGCACGAGGCGGACCGCTTCCACGCGGTCGGCGTGATCCACCCGGACACCGGACTGCCGGTCAAGACCGCGGCCGCCAGCTGGACCTCCGTCTTCGCCGACGAGATGGTCAAGCTCGGCCACGAGCGCGCGGACATCGTCGGCATCACCGCCGCCATGCTCCACCCGGTCGGCCTCAACAAGTTCGCCGAGGCCTTCCCGGACCGCATCTACGACGTGGGCATCGCCGAGCAGCACGGCGCCACTTCGGCGGCGGGCCTGGCCACCGGCGGGGTCCACCCGGTCTTCGCGGTGTACGCGACCTTCCTCAACCGCGCCTTCGACCAGGTCCTGATGGACGTGGCCCTGCACAAGTGCGGGGTCACCTTCGTCCTGGACCGGGCCGGCGTGACCGGTGACGACGGCGCCTCCCACAACGGCATGTGGGACATGTCCATCCTCCAGGTCGTACCCGGCCTGCGGCTCGCCGCGCCGCGCGACGCCGAGCAGCTGCGCGCCCAGCTCCGCGAGGCCGTCGAGGTCAAGGACGCCCCGACCGTCGTGCGCTACTCCAAGGGCGTCGTCGGCCCGGCCGTCCCGGCCGTCGGCCGCATCGGCGGCATGGACGTCCTGCGTTCCCCGGCCCCCGAAGTCACCCGTCCGGACGTACTGCTCGTCTCGGTCGGCGCACTCGCCCCGATGTGCCTGGAGATCGCCGACCTCCTCGACAAGCAGGGCATCTCCACGACCGTCGTCGACCCCCGCTGGGTCAAGCCCGTGGACGAGGCCCTGGCCCCGCTCGCGGACCGGCACCGCGTGGTCGTCACCGTCGAGGACAACGGCCGCACCGGCGGTGTGGGCTCCGCCGTCGCGCAGGCCCTGCGCGACGCGGGTGTTGACGTGCCGCTGCGCGACTTCGGCATCCCGCAGCGCTTCCTCGACCACGCCCTCCGCAAGGAGATCATGGCCGAGATCGGCCTGACCGCGCCGGACATCGCCCGGCAGGTCACCGGCCTGGTCGCCAAGCTCGACGGGCGGTTCGACAGCGAGCCGGCCGCCGCCGTCGACTAGGACGGGTACCGGCCACTAGATCGCCGCGCGGTTGCACGTCACGGGCCGGGAGATCACCCTGGAAGGGGTGGGCCTCCCGGCCCGTTCGCGTGCGTCGACACCTGTTTCGGAGGTGCGTCGGTGAGTAGGGATATGAACAGCCCCTTCCGCACCAAGACGGTGGAGCAGTCCATCCGTGACACGGAGGAGCCGGAACACGCGCTCCGGAAGTCGCTCTCCGCCTGGGACCTGACGGTTTTCGGTGTGGGTGTCATCATCGGCACCGGCATCTTCGTCCTCACGGGCATCGCTGCCCGGAACAACGCCGGTCCCGCCACCGCCCTCGCCTTCGTGGCGGCGGGCGTCGTCTGCGCTCTCGCGGCGCTCTGCTACGCCGAGTTCGCGTCCACCGTGCCGGTGGCGGGATCCGCGTACACCTTCTCGTACGCCTCGATCGGTGAGCTGCCCGCCTGGATCATCGGCTGGGACCTGGTGCTGGAGTTCGCGCTCGGCACCGCCGTCGTGGCGGTCGGATGGTCCGGCTACGTGCGCCATCTGATGCACACCAACCTGGGCTGGGACCTGCCCACCGCGCTGGCCGGACCGGACGCGGGAGGAACCTTCGACCTGCTGGCCTTCCTGCTGATCCTGGCGCTGACCGCCATCCTGGTCGTCGGGACGAAGCTCTCGGCGCGGATCACGGCGATCGTGGTCGCCATCAAGGTCACCGTGGTCCTGCTGGTCATCGTCGCGGGCCTGTTCTTCATCAAGGCCGACAACTACTCGCCGTTCATCCCTCCGGCCGAGCCTCAGGAGGCGGGCGGCAGCCTGCACGCGCCGCTGGTCCAGCTGCTCTTCGGCTACGCGCCCACCAATTTCGGTGTCATGGGCATCTTCACGGCGGCCTCCCTCATCTTCTTCGCCTTCATCGGCTTCGACGTCGTGGCCACGGCCGCCGAGGAGACCAAGAACCCCCAGCGGGACATGCCGCGCGGCATCCTCGGCTCGCTGCTGGTCTGCACCGTGCTCTACGTCGCCGTGACGCTGGTGGTCACCGGCATGCAGAAGTACTCGGAGATGTCGCCGACCGCGCCGCTGGCCGAAGCCTTCAAGTCGGTGAACCAGCCCTTCTTCTCCGGTGCCATCAGTCTCGGGGCGGCCGTCGGCCTGATCACCGTGAGCATGATCCTGCTGCTCGGCCAGACCCGCGTGTTCTTCGCGATGAGCCGTGACGGACTGCTGCCGCGCGTCTTCTCCGTCACCCACCCCAAGTACCGGACCCCCTACCGGGCGACCCTCCTGCTCGGCGGAATCATCGCCATCGTCGCGGGCTTCACCAGCCTGGAGAAGCTCGCGGAACTGGTGAACATCGGCACCCTGTTCGCCTTCGTGCTCGTCGCGCTCGGCGTGATCATCCTGCGCAAGACCCGTCCCGACCTGCACCGGGCGTTCCGTACCCCGTGGGTGCCGGTGATCCCGATCCTGTCGATCGCGGCCTCGCTCTGGCTGATGCTCAACCTGCCGGCCGAGACCTGGATCCGCTTCGGCATCTGGATGGCGATCGGCATCGTCGTCTACTTCGCCTACGGACGCTCGCACAGCCGCCTCGGAAAGGTCGGCGCCGACGCGAAGTTCTAGCGGAGGAAAGCCGGAAGCCGGCCGTACGGGTCACCCGTACGGCCGGCTTCCGTGGTCCGGGCCGTCAGCCCTTGGCGGGGGACTTCTTCGCCTCCGCCGGAATCTTCTGGTCGGTGCGCAGGGCCTCCCACAACTGGCCCGCCTGCGGCTCCGCGACGACCACGCGGTTCGGGTCCACCTTGTCGTAGGCGACCGGAAGCATGATCGTCTCCATGGTGTCCGGGTCCACGCCCTTCATGCTCTGGGCGAAGTCGGCCAGGGAGGTGAGAGAGGCCAGGTCGGAGTCGGTGGTCAGCGACTTGGTGCCGGCGTCGGCGAGCTTGTAGAGCCGCGCCGGGTTGCCGAGCGCGTCCTGCTTCTTGATCTCCGACAGCATCGCCATCATGAACTGCTGCTGGAGGCCTATGCGCCCGAGGTCGCTGCCGTCGCCGTAGCCGTAGCGGGTCCGGACGAACTTCAGCGAGTCGGCGCCGTTCAGCCGGTGCGTGCCGGCGTCGAGCTTGAGCCCGCCCTTGGCCCCGCTCATCGGCTTGTCCAGGGTGACGGTGACCCCGCCGAGCGCGTCCACCAGGCCCTTGAACCCGGCGAAGTCGACCTCGACGAAGTGGTCCACGCGGATCCCGGACATCTGCTCCACGGTCTTGACCACGCAGGCCGGTCCGGCCAGCGAGTAGACCGAGTTGAACATGACCCGGTTCGCGGCCTTGACGGTCTTGCCGTCGGCGTCCTTGCACTCGGGCCGGCTGATCAGGGTGTCGCGCGGGATGCTCACCGCGGTGGCCTTGGACCGGCCCTCGGGTATGTGCACCAGCATGGCGGTGTCCGAACGGGCGCCGCTCACATCGCCGTGGTCGAGGTCCGCGTTGGCCCCGGCGCGCGAGTCGGAGCCGAGTACGAGGACGTTCTGCGCGCCCGCGACGACCTTCTTCGGGCGGTTGTCGCCGATCGCCTGGTCCAGGTCGACGCTGTCGATGTTGCCGTTGAGATGGCTGTAGGCCCACCAGCCCGCGCCGCCTGCCGCGAGGATGAGCACGGCCACCGTCAGCAGCACGATTCGCAGGGCACGTCGCCTGCCGCCGCGCCGCGGCCTGCGCCGGGACGGGGGAGTGGTGGCCGAGGGCCGGTCGGTCATGGAGGCAGAGCCCTTCTATTATCGATGGGGTGCATCATAAGACACACTTTCGAGTGGCTGGTTCTTTCTGGTGAAGAGCCCCGCCGCTTGAGCAGGACATACTCGGCAGAAGGGTGGACAGTGGCGTGATCCGAGGCAAAAGCGGTAGCCGGGGCGCCACTTCCGACCGCACGGCGCAGGATGCGGCCCCGGGCGCACCAGGTTCTCGCCGGTCGCCGTCGGTGGCCGGAAACTGGCTGTTCAAGGGCGGCGACGGCCGCCTGACGGCGTACGCCTGCACCCCGCACGGCCTGCTGCGCTGGACCGAGGCCGCGGCCCCCCGCACCGGCTGGAGCGGCCCCGACGCGTTCGAGGTACCGGGCTGGCTGGGCACCGTCTCGATGGCGCAGAGCCGCGAGGGCTACGTGCACTTCGTCGCCCTGCGGGCCGCCGAGGACGGTTCGGAGCGGCCCGAAGTCATCGTCTCCACCCAGTTCCAGCCGGGCCGCGGCATGATCGACTGGCACAGCCTCGGCACCCCCGGCCTGCGCGGCGGCCCCGCCGACGACCGGCTGGCCGGCCCGCCCCGCATCGCCGTCAACCAGCGCTCGGGCTCCACGCACGTCCTCGTCTCCCTGCGCCACGGCGGCGTCCTGCGGCGCAGCCGCAACGCCGAGGGTGCGTGGGGCGGCTGGAAGCAGGTGGCGCCGGAGCCGTACGCCGGCGACGTGGCCCCGCTCATGTCGGCGGGCGGGCCGCTCGAGCTGCTCGCCCTCGGCCGGGCCGGAGCCGACCGCTGGGTGGGCGTCGGCCAGGGCCGCTTCCAGCTCGCCGACCGCATCCCCACTCCGGTCGTCCCCGGCACCCCGGTCCTGTGCGAGACGGGCCCGCGCAGGGTGACGTACTTCTGGCGCTACCCGGGCGACGGTTCGCTGGTCGCCTGGCGGGCCGGGCAGCAGGGCGCACAGGGCGGCGGCCTGATGGCCCTCGGCGGCGCCGGCGGCAGGGGCGCGCCCGCCGTGGTCCGGGCCGTCATCGGCGGCTACGACTGCACGGTGCTCGCGCAGACCGGCGCCGAGGGCGACATCGAACTCACCGCCTACGTCACCGAGAACGAGGGCTACGGCACCTGGTGGGCCTCCCTCGGCGGCCACGGCGCGTACGCCCCCCAGGTGGCGGTCGACGCGGCGGGCCGCATCGTCGTGGCCGCGTTCGACGCGGACGGCGCACTGATCTGCACCCGACAGGACACCACCCAGCAGGGGCTGGTCTTCGGCCCCTGGGACGCGGCCTGAGGCGCACGGCGGCGCCGGGCGGCACAGCCGCCGTGCCGGGCGCGCAGGCCGCGCCGAGCGGCCCGGCCGCCCCGAGGCCCCTCGTCAGGCCCGCGGCAGCGGGGTCCGCTGCGACACCTCGATGCTGAGACCGCCGGACTCCGTGTAGTACGGCGTGGCCGCCAGCTCCAGGCCCTGCGCACCGGGCGCGGCCGCGATCCGCACCGGCATCCGGGCCGTCGTGTCGAGCTCCTCGGCGCGCCGCGTGCCGAGCCGCACCTCCTGGGTCACGCCCTCGAAGCCGACCGCGAGGTGGAGGTCCCAGGTGCCCGGCGGGAGCGGCCAGCCGCTCGAGGTCTGCGCCAGGTTGACCCGGCAGGAGAAACGGCCCATCGCCCGGGGCCTGCCCTTGGCGTTGGTCAGCGCGTCGTCCCGGCGGGCCGTGACCTGACAGCTCTCCGTCGCACCGCTCGTCCGCTCGCGCAGCACCACCCGGGTGGCACGGTCCTTCGTCGACAGCTGCTCGAAGAACGCGAAGCCCTCCAGCAGCAGCATCGGACCGTCCCAGCGGGCCTTCTCCAACTGGTGGGTGACCGTCATGTCACCGGTGATGTCGAACAGCTCGTCCGGCAGGGCGACCTGCGGATCGCGGAAGAACGGCAGCGTCGTGTACACCCGGCCGTTCTCCACCGTCTTGCGGACGGCCGGACGCTCCTTGTCCGCCTCGAACGCGGCCATCTGCTGCGCCTCGGCGAAGCGGCCCTGCGCCAGCAGCGCGAACCGTACGGCCACCATGCGGGGCAGCAGCGCCAGCGCCCCCGGGGACGCCTGGGTGCGCAGCACCTCGGCAGCGGCCCACAGTGCCTGGTCCCGCTCCGCCGCATCGGTGGCGGACAGCAGCGCGGCCGCGGTCGCCTTGCCGAGCTCCACCTCCAGGTGGCGGGACTGGAGCTTGTCCCGGCGCGGCCCCTCCGGCAGCTGGGAGGCGACCAGGGCCAGCATCCGGGAGACCAGGGCGACCCGGTCCGCCAGCGTCACCCGCTCCGCCGGCGAGGGGCCCTTGACCACGCAGGTCGCGTCGCCGACGACCGAGACGTTGTCCGCACCGATGAAGGCGCCGGCCGTGAAGGCCTGGTCGTCGCCGATCACCATGTCGGTGGGGAAGGCCAGCCCGCGGCGCTGCAGCATGCCGGTGCGGAACAGCTTGTCCGGCGTCAGCGACCAGTAGACGCGCGAGGCGTAGGCGTCGGTGTAGGCCTGGTTCTTGCGGAACATCGACGTCGCGACCGCGTGCCGGCCCGAGCTCTCCAGCTTGCCGAGCACGACGTCGGCCTCGTTCGTGTCGGCCGCCGTGACCATCCGCTCCAGCGCGTCGGGCGCCAGCCGGTCCGTGGCCTCCAGGAAGATGACGTACCGTCCGCGCACCTGGCTCAGCGCCCAGTTGCGGGCGGCCGCCGGACTCAGCCCGTGCGACACCTGCCCCACGCGGACGAAGGCGGGGTACTGGTGCGCCGCGCGCGCGAGCACGGAGCCGCTCTCGTCGGTCGAGCCGTCGTCGACGCCGATGATCTCCAGTCGCTCCGTGCCGATGGACTGCACGAAGACGGAAGCCAGGCAGGCGTCGAGCGCGGCGGCCTGATTGCAGACCCGGACGGCGACCGTCACGTCCTTGACGTCGGTGGGGCCGACGGCGGCGGTGTTCATGGTGTCGGGATCCTCGTCAGTTCTGCGGAGCGGCGGGGCGGGGCCACGGCATCTCCCCGGTGAGTTCGGGCCATTGCCAAGGTCGCGGGGCGCTGTCCGAAGGATGCTGCGGGAAGGCGCCCGGGATGTGCTCCAGGGAGCCCACGAAGACGTTCACGTGCGAGGTCAGCTTGGCGGCCGCGGCCGTGCCCACCGTGTACTCGAAACGGTCGTAGCCGGTGAAACCGGGGGCGGGCGCGTACGTGACCCAGCCGTCCTGAGACAGCTGCGCCCGGCCGCCCCGCGGCTGCGTCACGGAGATGGCCGTGCTGCCCGCCGGGGCCGCCGAGAGCACGTTGACGGTGCCCGGCCGGTCCGGTCCGGTCGCGATCCGCAGGCCGCGGGCGGTGGCCGGCCGCAGCGGCAGGGGCTCGGCGGCGAGCTTCCCCGTCCGAACGAGCTTGCGGCCCGAGGCGTCCGGGACGCCCACGAGGATCCGGGGCCGGATGCTGCGTGCCGTGGTCGCGTCGGCGACCCGCAGGTGCAGGACCCCCGTCGTCTGCTCCCCGGCGTCGGCGCGGGCCCGGAACCAGCGCTGGCGGGGGAAGTACTCCAGCCCCTGCACGCCGACGATCTCGCCGACGGCGGTCAGCGGCTCCTCCGCCAGGTACGCGCAGCCCCGCGAAGCGCCCTGGTCGGGTGCGACGGACAGGCCGAACTGGACGGTCTCGCCCGGGGAGACCCCGCGGCGCGGGTCGGCGGAGCTGTACAGGGCCGCGTACACGGCGCCCAGTGACGGGTTGTCGCCGACGGCCTGCCCGCGGCGGAGGAGGTTCACGCGCTGGACTCCTTGCGTGCCGCGGGCTCGGACACCCGGGACTTCGTACGGTGCGAGAACGTCTCCTCGTCCAGCCAGCCCATCTCCTCGTACGAGAAGCGGCGGCGGTCGAGGTCGCGGACCCACGGGGAGGGGATGACGCCCTGCTCGGCGAGGCTGCGGGCGACGAACCGGGCGCACTCGATCGCGCCCTCCGCGCGCAGGTGCACGTTGTCCCCGTCCTGGACGTTCTCCAGGAGCGGCTCGCCCGGCCGCAGATAGGTGAAGACGAGCTTGGACTGCTCCGGCCCGAGCTCCTCCCACCACTGCACGCTCTGGCCGTACAGGTCGACGACCGGGACGTGCTCGTCCTCGGCCAGCTGCCGGGCCGCGAGCGGGTAGTCGCCCAGGAAGCGGGCGACGTTGCCGTGTGCGTCCATGCGGCGCCGTTCGTACGGCAGCAGGATCACCGGGTGGGCCTGGCGCTCGCGCGCGCCGTGCACGAAGGCGGCCATGTTCTCCTGGAAGGTGGAGAACGGCTTGGTGTGCAGGCCGGGGTCCGTCTTCCAGTCGATCTGGCCGAAGCCGAACAACAGGTAGTCGCCGGGCTCCAGGTTGTCGAGGATCCACTGGAGCCGGCCGCGCTCGCGGAAGCTCTTCGAGCTCGCCCGGGCGCGGGCGCAGTTGACGACCTCGACCGCATCGGTGAGGAAGAGGGGCAGGGCCTGGGCCCAACCCACCATCGGCAGATAGCTGAACGGCCGGGCGACCGCCTCGGAGTCGCCGGCCACGAAGATCCTCCGCGGCGGCTGCTGCTGTCCGGGTGTGTACGTCACGCCTAGACCCCCTGGTCCTCCGTGGTCTGGATCAGTACGGACGCCAGCGCCGCCTCGAAGCCGGAACGCTGCGCCGGAGTCGTCGTCGGGTCCTGCTTGCGCACGTCGATCACGTGGCCGGTCATCTCGGACAGCAGGACGTCCAGGGAGCTCAGGGCGACCGACTCGGACGTGAGCAGCGAGCCCGAGGGCTCCTGGCCGAACGCCTTGGTGCGCATCGGGGTGGCGGTGCGCTCCGGGTTCACGCAGTTGACGCGGATGCCGTCCTCGGCCCACTCGTCGGCCAGCGCCTGGGTCAGGTTGACCATGGCGGCCTTGGTCGAGGAGTACAGGCTGTACTCGGCGCGGCCGCGGGTGTAGCTGCTGGAGGTGAAGAGCAGCAGCTGGCCCCGGGTCTCGCTCAGGTACTTGTACGAGGTCCGGGCGATGTTGACGGGCGCGAGGTAGTTGACCTCGAGCGCTTCGCGGATCGTGTCGTTGTCGGTCGCGTCGAGGCGGCCGACGCGCAGCACGCCCGCGGTGTTGACGACGTAGTCGATGCGGCCGGTCTCGGCGTAGGCCTTGGCCAGGGCCTCCTCGACGTGGTCGAGGTTCTCGACGTGCGTGCCGGTGGTGGAGCGACCCAGGGCGAAGACGCGGGCGCCGAAGCCCTCCGCGATGCGGGAGATGTCGGCGCCGATGCCGTACGAGCCGCCGAACACCACCATCGTCTTGCCGGCCAGCTGCTCGCGGTACGCGGCCTCGCCGGCCTGGGCGGGGGCGGCGTGGGAGGCGAGCTGGAACAGCTTGTCGGCGATGAAGACGTCGACGGGCTGGGTGACCTTCATGTTGTAGTCGTCGCCGGTGACCACGTGGACCGGGACGTCGGGCAGGTACTTCACGACGACGGAGCAGTCGTCGGTGGCCTGGAAGAAGGGGTCCGCGGCCGCCCGCTCGTACGCGGCGCGGATCGTGGAGAGCCGGAAGCCCTGCGGGGTCTGGCCGCGGCGCAGCCGGGAGCGGTCGGGGACCTCGGTGATGAACTCGCCGTCGTCGCCGTGGGTGCGGGTCACGATGACGGTGTCGGAGGACGGGATGGCGACGTCGACGGCCTGGTAGCGCTCGAGGGACTCGACGCATTCGCGCACCACGCGCTGCGAGAGCAGCGGGCGCACCGCGTCGTGGAAGAGGAGGTTGCAGTCCTCCCCCTCGCCGAGCCCGGCGGCCGCGGCGGCGATGGCGATCCGGGTGGTCTCGCTGCGGGTCGAGCCGCCGGCCAGGACCTGGGTGACCTTGCCCAGCCGGGCCCGCTCGACGATGCGGCGGGCGTCCTCCACGTACGCGGGCGTCATGAGGAGGATCACCTCGTCGACGTCCGGTGCGTTCTCGAAGACGTGGAGCGTGTGCTCGAGGATCGGCTTGCCGGCGATCTTGAGCAGCTGCTTCGGTATCTCGAGACCGATGCGCTGGCCTGTGCCCCCGGCGAGAACGACGGCGACGGTGCGGTGGGGGACGGGCCTGGAGGTCAAGACTCCTTCTTCCTGATCTGAGGGTGCGGCACGGCGGTCGGGAGGGGCGGTGGGTGGACGGGCGGTGCGACTCGGGCACCCGGGCCGGCGCGCCTACACGGGGTAGGGGGCCTGCTCCGGGTATTCGATGGGGAAGTCGCGCAGCCCCCGCCGGTAGAGGTTGTTGGCGGCCGCGTTGAAGCGGACGATCGACGGCGGGTACTCCTCGCCGAGGAGGTACTCCTTGAGCTGCTCGCGGTACGGGGCCATGACGTCCTCGCGCGGGTTCAGCGTGGCCTCGATGGCCTCGGCGAGACCGTTGCAGTCCCCGTCCAGCAGGTAGGAGGCGTACGCCGTCCGCTGCTCGTTGCGGAACTGGTCGTCCGGCAGGCCGTCGAGGTTGAAGATCGCGTACGGCTTCAGGGTCGCGACGAAGTCGGATACCACGCTGGACATGTCGCCGATGAGCAGGTCGGACTGGTTGAAGCAGTCGTACAGGGCCGGGATCCGCTCGGTCACCACGTGGTGCGCGGCGTCGGGGACGGCGCTCCAGTACAGGGCGCCGGCCTGGTTGCGGCTGCGCCGGATGCGCGCGGTCCGCTCCTCCTCGGTGAGGTCCGGGTACTTGGAGCGGACGCCACGCTCGGAGAGGTCGGCGATGCGCTGGTCGATCCGGGCGAGCTTCTTGGCGGCGGCCTTGGAGTCGGTGAGGTTGCGGCCGAAGCGCCGGGCGTTGTCCTCCTCGAGGAGGGCGATGACGCGGCGGTGGGCGGCGGCGGCCTCGGCGGAGCGCGAGCCGGTGAGCGGGTGCGGCTTGTAGATGATGCGGATGTCGCGCTCGTAGTCGAGCAGCGCCTTGATCAGCTTCTCGCCGGCCGGGATGACCGAGGTGTAGCAGGCGTCGTCGGTCCAGCCCTCCCACGTGGGGGCGTAGATGACGGTGGGCACGGGGCCCGCGACCCGGCCGGTCCAGCGGTGCAGGGGCATCAGCTGGGGGCGGCCGACCTCGACGATCTGGTGGTGCGACACGGCGTGCTTGATGCGCTCGTAGCGGTCGCGGCCGGCCCGGCCGGCCACCCAGATCTCGTCGAAGACCTTGCTGACCCGGTTGCTGCTCGCGAGCTTGTCGCTGTCGCCGTGCCCGATGAAGACGTGCTTGACCTCGGCGCGCTGGAGCATGTGCACGTTCTTGCCCGCGTTGCCGGGGTAAAGGGCGACACGGAGTTCGTGCATCTCGATACGTGCGAGATTGTCCGCCTTCGGAATGCAGATGACGGGAACGGAGGTGGCGTCCAGGTAGCGCAGGGTGGCCCGCTCGCGCAGCACGATGATGGGCCGCAGTTCCAGCGCCTCCAGCGACTCCAGCCACATGTTCACCTGGTACATGAAGTCTTTGGAGACGGCGGCGAAGGTGAAGTAGAGCGCGACCTGGGGGCGGTATTCGGCGAGCTGGTGGTTGAGCTCCTCGATGGCCTCGTCGGTGGTGGGCAGCTTGAGCGCGTTGCGCGCGTCGGGCACCAACACCAGCAGCGAGAAGTAGGCGAGGAAGACCGTCGTGATCATGCCGTACGTGACGAAGCGCCAGTCGTCCGTCGCGATGGTGGCGAGCGAGCCGGCCACCAGCGGGATGTCCAGGTGCAGCGTCTTGCGGACGTGCTTGTTCATCAGGAACGGGTGCGGCATGCGGCGGATGCCGAGCGCCTCCAGGTCCAGCCCGCGCGTGGTGAACGGAAGTTCGTTGCGCATCTTGCGGACGTGCTTGAGGAGCGCGCCGTACGCGAGCTGCAGGATGAACAGGAGGAGCAGGCCGATGGTCGTCATCTGCGCCACGAACGACTCGATGTCGGCGATGGCCCCGCAGAGGCCCAGCAGCAGGAACTGCCGGATCAGGAAGCGCATGGTGAGGCCGAAGCGCGAGTCGCGCAGCTTCTCCAGCGTCGGCGACTCGGTGTTGTGGAGCATCAGGTCGGCGATGTAACTGAGCGCGGCGCAGCCCGCGAACAGGGGGAGCGAGACGAAGGCGACGGCGACCAGCATCCCGACGAAGCTGAGGATGAGCCCAGCCGTGATCAGAACGCCGAACACGGCTCGCAGCCGCTTGGAGCCCATGGTGCGGTGCCTCCCCTGTGGAGGTATAAGGATCCCGTGAAGTGTCGCAGTAGTATAAGCAGCCTCATGGACGGCTCTAGAACGCCTGGTGAACCACAGCCCAATGATTTAGGGCTTCTTCACAAAGACGTGTGACATCAGTCCCTCTTTGAATCCCTCTTGCAAGGGCCTTCAGAGGGTGTAGCGATACAGCGCCAGCTCGCGCCGGTCCGTCGCCTTCACGGAAAATCCGACGCACAATGCCGGCCGTCCGCCGGCCAGGCTGACCGCGATTCCCTCGGGCTCCCGGTAGGTCAGATCCGGTGCCACGGTCACGCGGTGACGCCCTTGTGCCTTGCCGGTGCGGACGTCAATTGCAGAGACAAATGTATTTCCGCCGGACTTCCGCGGATTGTCCCCGTTCTGTCCGGTATACGGGTTGCCCGTCAGCACATAGACGAAGTCTCCGTACAGCGCGCAGCCCTGGAACCACTCCTCTTCCTTGACCTGCACCCCGGCCTTGATGACCTGCGCGGGGGTGAAACGCCCGGCCAGGAAATCCGCCATCCCGTACACCGAGAACCGGTGCACGCCCTCTTCCTCGTGGCTCACCAGGACCCGCTCGCCGGACAGGTCGAGGGCGGGGGAGACGTCGGTGGATCCGGGGACCGGATCGAAATGGTGGACGGACTCGTCGGAACTGTCGAGGACCGAACCGTCCTTGAACGGCACCCGGACCACCGTGCGGCCGTAACCGCTCTCGGCGTCGGCCCTGCCCTCCACCCATATGTAGGTGCGCTGGCCCGTCGGCTCGACGCCGCAGGAAATTCCGTGGCCGAAGCCGCGCAGATACATGTGCCCGAGGGTTTCCCCGGAACTGCTCAGCCGCGTCAGGCACATGTCGCCGGAGGTCTTCCGGCCGCCGGCGTCGACCGCGTCCTCCTCGTCGTCGAGGCGGATACCGGCCTGGACGGTCTGCAGGGTGTAGACCTGGCCGTTCGTGTCGTCGAAGGCGAACGACTGCGGACCCGTCGTATTGAACAGCGCAGTCGGGGCGAGCAGCTGCGCACCGGTCCGCATGTCGAACTCACCGGCCCCCGGCCGGGAATCGTCCTGCTCGCCGCCGGCCCCGGCGCGCAGCGCCCAGGACAGACCGCTCGTGGTGAGGCCGGCGGCCACCGCGCCGCCCGCGAACAGCAGGGTCCGGCGGCTGAAAGGTGTCTTGCCATCCGCCATGGACCGTATTCTGCCAGCTCGGACGGGCGCGTTCCGCGCCGGGCCCCGCCCGGCCCCCACATGACGGCGGACGCCCGCCCCCACGAGGGGGACGGGCGTCCGCGCTGCTCACGCACCGCCCGGCGTACGGGCGTACGGGCCTCAGGCCGGGATGCTCGCCAGACCCGGGGCGAGGAACTTCTTGCCGTTCACGCGCTCCGAGACACCCTCGCGGTCCAGGTACGGCGTGATGCCGCCCAGGTGGAAGGGCCAGCCGGCGCCCGTGATGAGGCAGAGGTCGATGTCCTGGGCCTCGGCCACGACACCCTCCTCCAGCATCAGGCCGATCTCCTGCGCCACCGCGTCCAGGACGCGGTCGCGGACCTGCTCCTCCGTCAGGACGGAGTCGCCCTGCACCAGGAGGGCGGCGACCTCGGGGTCCAGCTCCGGCTTGCCGGAATCGTAGACGTAGAAGCCGCGCTTGCCGGCCTTGACGACCGCCGCGAGGTTCGGCGAGACGGTGAAGCGCTCCGGGAAGGCGCGGTTCAGGGTCTCGGAGACGTGCAGACCGATCGCCGGTCCGACGAGCTCCAGCAGCACCAGCGGGGACATCGGCAGGCCGAGCGGCTCGATGGCCTTCTCCGCCGTGACGACCGGGGTGCCCTCGTCGATGACGTTCTGGATCTCGCCCATGAAGCGGGTCAGGATGCGGTTCACGACGAACGCCGGGGCGTCCTTGGTGAGGACCGCGGTCTTCTTCAGCTTCTTGGCGACACCGAAGGCCGTGGCCAGCGAGGCGTCGTCGGTCTGCTCACCGCGGACGATCTCCAGCAGCGGGAGGATCGCGACCGGGTTGAAGAAGTGGAAGCCGACCACGCGCTCCGGGTGCCGGAGCTTGGAGGCCATCTCCGACACCGACAGGGAGGAGGTGTTGGTGGCGAGGATCGCGTGCGCCGGGGCGACCGCCTCGACCTCCGCGAACACCTTCTGCTTGACGGACATCTCCTCGAACACGGCCTCGATGATGAAGTCCGCGTCCGCGAAGCCCTCGGCCTTGTCCAGGACGCCGGTCACCAGGGCGGTCAGGCGGTTGGCCTTGTCCTGGTTGATGCGGCCCTTGCCGAGCAGCTTCTGGATCTCGGCGTGGACGTAGCCCACACCCTTGTCCACGCGCTCCTGGTCGATGTCGGTGAGGACCACCGGCACCTCGAGGCGGCGCAGGAAGAGCAGCGCCAGCTGCGAGGCCATCAGGCCCGCGCCGACGACGCCGACCTTGGTGACCGGACGGGCCAGGGACTTGTCCGGGGCACCGGCCGGGCGCTTGGCGCGCTTCTGGACCAGGTTGAAGGCGTAGATGCCCGAGCGCAGCTCGCCGCCCATGATGAGGTCGGCCAGGGCCGTGTCCTCGGCGTCGAAGCCGGCCTGCAGGTCGCCCGACTTGGCGGCGGCGATGATGTCCAGCGCGCGGTAGGCGGCGGGAGCGGCGCCGTGCACCTTGGAGTCCGCGATGAAGCGGCCCTTGGCGACGGCCGCGTCCCAGGCCTCGCCGCGGTCGATCTCGTCGCGGACGACCTCGGTGGTGCCGTTCAGGACGTTCGCGGTCCACAGGAGCGACTGCTCCAGGAAGTCCGCGCCCTCGAACAGTGCGTCCGCGATGCCCAGGTCGAAGACCTGCTTGCCGCGCAGCTGCTTGTTCTGGTTGAGCGAGTTCTCGATGATCACCGAGACCGCGCGCTCGGCGCCGATCAGGTTCGGCAGGATGGCGCAGCCGCCCCAGCCGGGAACCAGGCCGAGGAAGACCTCGGGCAGCGAGAAGGCCGGGATGGCCTTCGAGACGGTGCGGTAGGTGCAGTGCAGACCGACCTCGACACCGCCGCCCATCGCCGCGCCGTTGTAGTACGCGAAGGTCGGGACGGCCAGCGCGGACAGACGCTTGAAGACGTCGTGGCCGCCCTTGCCGATGGCGAGCGCCTCGTCGTGCTGCTTCAGCAGCTCGACGCCCTTGAGGTCGGCGCCGACCGCGAAGATGAACGGCTTGCCGGTGATGCCCGCGCCGACGATGGAGCCCGCGAGGGCCTCCTGCTCGACCTGGTCGATCGCCGCGTTCAGGTTGGCGAGGGACTGCGGGCCGAAGGTGGTCGGCTTGGTGTGGTCGAAGCCGTTGTCCAGCGTGATGAGCGCGAAGCGCCCGGCGCCGAACGGCAGGTCCAGGTGGCGGACGTGCGCGGACGTGACGACCTCGTCCGGGAACAGCTCGGCCGCGCCCTTCAGGAGCTCAGCGGTGGTGCTCACTTGGAGTCTCCCTCGGCGTTGAAGTTCGGGTTCTCCCAGATGACCGTGGCGCCCATGCCGAAGCCGACGCACATGGTGGTCAGGCCGTAGCGGACGTGCGGCTGCTCCTCGAACTGGCGGGCCAGCTGCGTCATCAGGCGGACGCCGGAGGAGGCCAGCGGGTGGCCGAACGCGATGGCGCCGCCGTACTGGTTCACGCGGGCGTCGTCGTCGGCGATGCCGTAGTGCTCCAGGAACGCGAGGACCTGGACCGCGAAGGCCTCGTTGACCTCGAACAGGCCTATGTCCTCGATGGACAGGCCGGCCTGGGCGAGGGCCTTCTCGGTGGCCGGGATCGGGCCGTAGCCCATGACCTCCGGCTCGACACCCGCGAAGGAGTACGAGACGAGGCGCATCTTGACCGGGAGGTTGTTCTCCCGGGCGAAGTCCTCGGATGCGATGATCGCGGCGGTGGCACCGTCGTTGAGACCGGCGGCGTTGCCCGCGGTGACCCGGCCGTGCGTACGGAACGGGGTCTTCAGGCCGGCCAGGTTCTCCAGCGTGGTGCCCGGGCGCATCGGCTCGTCGGTGGTGACCAGGCCCCAGCCCGTCTCACCGGCCGCCTCGTTGGTGTTGCGCACCGAGATCGGGACCAGGTCCTGCTGGATCTTGCCGTCGGCGTACGCCTTGGCGGCCTTCTCCTGCGAGCGCACGGCGTACTCGTCGGCGCGGAGCTTGGTGATCGTCGGGTACCGGTCGTGCAGGTTCTCGGCGGTCATGCCCATGAACAGGGCGGACTCGTCGACCAGCTTCTCGGAGACGAAGCGCGGGTTCGGGTCGACGCCCTCGCCCATGGGGTGGCGGCCCATGTGCTCGACACCGCCGGCGAGGGCGACGTCGTACGCACCGAAGGCCACGCCGCCCGCGACGGCGGTGACGGCGGTCAGCGCGCCGGCGCACATGCGGTCGATGGAGTAGCCCGGGACGGACTGCGGGAGGCCCGCGAGGATGCCGGCGGTACGGCCCAGCGTCAGGCCCTGGTCACCGATCTGCGTGGTCGCGGCGATGGCGACCTCGTCGATCTTCTTGGGGTCCAGGTCCGGGTTGCGGCGCAGCAGCTCCCGGATCGCCTTCACGACGAGGTCGTCGGCGCGGGTCTCGTGGTAGATGCCCTTCGGGCCCGCCTTGCCGAACGGGGTGCGGACGCCGTCGACGAAGACGACGTCCCTGACGGTACGAGGCACGTTGGCTCTCCTCCAGGTGCGGGTGTGCACTGCTGCGCGGGGGCGCGGTCGGCCGGTGGCTGAGCGCCCGCTCACCCGGTCATGCTACTTGCCGGTAACCGGCGTGGACACCCCCTCCGGGAGGAGCGGCGAACGTCACACTCCGGCGGGGCCGGCGGGTGCAGGTGCGGGGGTGGCGGCCGCGGCGGGTTCGGCGTGCATGGCCCTGGCCAGGGGGCCGGAGGAGCGGAGCACGTCCGCCGTGAAACGGCGGCGCCCGACGCCGAGGTGGCGCAGCGCCGGGCCGTGGTCCACCGCGACGACCGCGCCCGCCCCCGCGAGCAGCCCCTGCCAGGCCAGCGTCGCCGCCCGGCGGGCCGGTGCCGGCAGGGGTGCCAGGGCCTCCCGCAGGCGCCGGCAGTGGAAGGGGACGTGGCGTTCCTCGTCCGCCAGGATCCGCCCCGCCACCTCCGCGACCAGCGGATCCGGGGCTCCGTCCCGCACCGCCCGGTAGTACTGCAGGGCCACCGCCTCCGCCACCATCAGCACCAGCAGTTCCACCCGCAGCCCCAGCAGCCGCCGCAGCCGTACGAACACCGCGTCGCTCCAGTGCCCGGCCAGGGTCCCGGCCCCGCCCGCCGCCAGGAGCAGCGCCAGCATCCGCGCGTGGTTCTGCTCCTCCGCCACGAAGAGCCTCACGGCCCGCGCGTAGACCGGGTCCCCGGCCCGGTCCGCCTTGCCGATGAGGGCCGAGCCGTCCCCGTCCTCACCCACCTGGAACCGCTGCAGGCTCCCTACGAGCGCCGGATCGAGGGTGGCTCCCCGCTCCCACCCCGGATCCCCGATCGCCGCGCGGCGCTCCCGCTCGGCCTCGAAGTCGCGTACCCATGTGTCGTATCCCCTGTTGAGCATGTTCAAAAGCTAGCCGTGTTTGAGCATGTTCAAAAGCGATCGGGCGACCCTGTTGCGTAACCGGGACGGAAAGAGCCCCCGGCCAACGGCCGGGGGCTCTCCGTGATGTGGTGCCGCGTCAGGCGGTCGCGGCCAGGGCCGTGACCAGCGCCGGCGTCACCTGCTCGATCTGCCACGGGCGGGCGCCGTAGCCCGCGAGGGTCTGCGCCACCGCCTCCGGCTCCAGCCGCTGCGGCGGCTCCCAGCACAGCCGGCGGACCGTGTCCGGGGTGATCAGGTTCTCCTGGGGCAGGTTCAGCCCCTCCGCGAGCGCCGAGACGGCGGTCCGTGCCGCCGCCAGCCGCGCCGCGGCCGCCGGATCCTTGTCCGCCCACGAACGCGGCGGCGGCGGACCCGCCGGGGTCGCCCCCGGCTGCGGCAGCGCGTTCTCGGGCAGGGCCTTCGCCCGGTCCACGGCGGCCATCCACTGCTCCAGCTGGCGCCGGCCCATCCGCTGCCCGTACCCGGGCAGGGCCGACAGCGCCTGCACGTTCGCCGGCAGCGCGAGCGCGGCCTCGACGATCGCGCCATCCCCCAGCACCTTGCCGGGCGACACGTCACGCCGCTGCGCGATCCGGTCCCGGGACTCCCACAGCTCCCGTACGACGGCCATCTGCCGGCGGCGGCGCACCTTGTGCATGCCGGACGTACGGCGCCACGGATCCTTGCGCGGCGGCGCGGGCGGGGCGGCGGCGATGGCGTCGAACTCCTGCCGGGCCCATTCCAGCTTGCCCTGCCGGTCCAGTTCCTTCTCCAGCGCGTCCCGCAGGTCCACCAGCAGCTCCACGTCGAGCGCGGCGTAGCGCAGCCACGGCTCCGGGAGCGGGCGGGTGGACCAGTCGACGGCGGAGTGGCCCTTCTCCAGCGCGTAGCCGAGCACGCTCTCGACCATCGCGCCCAGCCCGACCCGCGGGAAGCCGGCGAGGCGGCCGGCGAGCTCGGTGTCGAAAAGGGAGGTGGGAACCATGCCTATTTCGCGCAGGCACGGCAGGTCCTGGGTGGCGGCGTGCAGGATCCACTCGGTGCCGGACAGGGCCTCGCCCAGTGCGGACAGGTCGGGGCAGCCGACCGGGTCGATCAGCGCGGATCCTGCGCCCTCGCGGCGCAGCTGCACCAGATAGGCGCGCTGGCCGTAGCGGTATCCGGAGGCGCGCTCGGCGTCGACGGCCACGGGCCCGGTGCCCGCGGCGAAGGCCGCGACCACCCGGGCGAGTGCGTCCTCGTCGGCGACCACCGGAGGGATCCCCTCACGGGGCTCGAGCAACGGAATCGGCGCCTTTTCGACGTCGTCCGGGGGGCCGCCCCCGGTGGTGGTGCGCAGGTCTGCTGCGGTCTCTTGGGCGTCGGTCACCGCTCAAGGGTATCCGCGGATGCGGCGCGCCCGTCGCCGGAACGTTCCGTCGACGGGCGCGAGGTGGAGGCTCGGGTGTTTCCCCGGCTTCCCCCGGGAGTTTCCCCGGGAGTCGCCGGGCCGGTGTCAGTGGATGATCCCGGTCCGCAGGGCGACGGCGACCATCCCGGCCCGGTCGCCGGTGCCCAGCTTGCGGGCGATCCGTGCGAGGTGGGACTTGACGGTCAGGGCGGACAGGCCCATCGAGACGCCGATGGCCTTGTTGGACTGGCCCTCCGCGACGAGGCGCAGGACCTCGACCTCGCGGCCGGAGAGCTCGCGGTAGCCGCCCGGGTGGCTCGGGGCACCCGGGGGGCGGCGGTGCATACGGGCGGCGGCAGCGCCGATGGGGGCGGCGCCGGGCCGGGTGGGAAGCCCGATGTTGGTCCGCGTGCCGGTGACGACGTAGCCCTTCACTCCGCCCGCGAGGGCGTTGCGTACGGCGCCGATGTCGTCGGCGGCGGACAGGGCCAGGCCGTTCGGCCAGCCGGCGGCCCGCGTCTCGGAGAGCAGGGTGAGACCGGAACCGTCGGGCAGGTGTACGTCGGCCACGCAGATGTCGCGCGGGCTGCCGACGCGGGGGCGGGCCTCCGCGATGGACGACGCCTCGATCACGTCACGGACTCCGAGGGCCCACAGATGGCGGGTCACGGTGGAACGCACGCGCGGGTCGGCCACGACGACCATGGCCGTCGGCTTGTTCGGGCGGTAGGCGACCAGGCTTGCGGGCTGCTCGAGAAGAACGGACACCTAGGCCTCCTGGGGGAGTGGCGGGACGGCCGGCTCGGGGAAGGAAGCCGGTGCGAACCGTGCGGATGGTCACTGACTCCTTCGGCACGTCACCCGCCCGGCTTTAGGAAATGATCACGATTTGGTGAGTAACAATTCGGGCAATTCGGACGCACGATCGATCATCGGGTGATCAGAAGCCCACAACGGGCGCCCGGTTCCGACACCCCGCCGCCGACGCTCGATCGGCCGTTCTACGGGGCGCGGTGCATTCGGACGACGTGCGGACCGTTGGGCCGCCCGGGTGCCGCCGTACGGCCGTGCGGCTACGGGTGGTGCGGACCGCGTCGCTGTGGCAGGGAGACCACACCCGTCCCCGAGTCCGTCGGCCCGACCGGCGGGAGCCCCGCGATCTGGCACAGCAGCTCGCACCACGCCGACAGGTGCGCCGAGGTGTCCGGCACCCCGCCCACGCCCTCGCGCGGGGTCCACGAGGCTCTGATCTCGATCTGCGTGGCCGGCCGCCGCTCCGCGAGCCCGCCGAAGTAGTGCGAGCTCGCCATGGTGACGGTCCCGCTCGCCTCCCCGTACGCCAGGCCGCGCGCCTCCAGCGCCCCCGTCAGCCAGGACCAGCACACCTCGGGCAGGAGGGGGTCGGCGGCCATCTCGGGCTCGAGCTCGGCGCGTACGAGCGTCACCAGCCGGAAGGTCCCGTGCCAGGCGTCGTGCCCGGACGGATCGTGGAGCAGGATGAGCCGGCCGTCGGCCAGGTCGTCCTCGCCGTCCACGACCGCGGCCTCCAGGGCATAGGCGTGCGGGGCCAGGCGCTGGGGCGGTCTGGTGGGGTCGATCTCGATCCCCGGACGCAGGCGCGCCTTCTTCAAGCCCTCGACCGCGCGTCGGAACGGGAGCGGGACGGAGCTCTCCTTCGCGCTGTCCACACCGTCAGCGCCATCTGAAAATCGTCCCTGAGCCGCAGCCATGCGGGGAAGACTAGGCGGAACGAGCGTCCGTGCGGCGCAGGGACACCCGCACCGGGCCGGGCACTTCTTCATACGTGCGAAGATTTGGCGCGTGAGCGCCAACGACCGCCCCAAGGGCCAGCCGAGTCAGACGTACGATTCCGCCTTCCTGAAGGCGTGCCGGCGGGAGCCGGTGCCGCACACCCCGGTGTGGTTCATGCGGCAGGCCGGGCGCTCGCTCCCCGAGTACCGCAAGGTGCGCGAGGGGACCCAGATGCTGGAGTCGTGCATGCGGCCCGACCTGGTCACGGAGATCACGCTCCAGCCGGTCCGCCGCCACAACGTCGACGCGGCGATCTTCTTCTCCGACATCGTGGTCCCGCTCAAGGCCATCGGCGTCGACCTGGACATCAAGCCGGGCGTCGGCCCGGTCGTCGCCCAGCCGATCCGCCGCCGCGAGGACCTCGCACAGCTGCGCGACCTCACCCCGGAGGACGTCTCGTACGTCACCGAGGCGATCGGCATGCTCACGGGTGAACTCGGCGCCACGCCGTTGATCGGTTTCGCCGGTGCGCCTTTCACCCTCGCGAGCTACCTGGTCGAGGGCGGCCCGTCGAAGAACCACGAGCACACCAAGGCGCTGATGTACGGCGACCCGGAGCTCTGGGCCGACCTGCTGGACCGCCTCGCGGACATCACCTCGGCCTTCCTCAAGGTCCAGATCGAGGCCGGCGCCTCCGCGGTCCAGCTCTTCGACTCCTGGGTCGGCGCGCTCGCCCCGGCGGACTACCGCCGCTCGGTGATGCCGGCGTCGGCCAAGGTCCTGGAGTCCGTCGCCTCCTACGGGGTCCCGCGCATCCACTTCGGCGTGGGCACGGGCGAGCTGCTCGGCCTGATGGGCGAGGCCGGTGCGGACGTCGTGGGCGTCGACTACCGGGTCGCGCTCGACGAGGCGGCCCGCCGCGTGGGCCCCGGCAAGGCGCTCCAGGGCAACCTGGACCCGGCGGTGCTCTTCTCCACCGAGGAGGCCGTGCGGGCGAAGACGGACGAGGTCCTCGCGGCGGCGTCGGGCCTGGAGGGCCACGTCTTCAACCTGGGCCACGGCGTCCTCCCCACCACGCCTCCCGACGCCCTGACCCGCCTGGTGGACTACGTCCACACCCGCACCCAGCGCTAGGCCGTCTCTTCCGGACCCCGTCCTCGAGCGCCGGGCGGGCCGGAAGATCCAGCCCCGCCGGCGTTCGAGGCGCAGGGTCCGGCGCGGAGCCCCGGATGACGGTGGAGGGGCGGGCCGGGGACAGACCCCGCAGGGCCCGGTCAGCCGGTGGCTGCGCGGACTGCGCCCACCGCCTTGCGGGCGGCCACCAGGACCGGGTCCCAGACCGGGGAGAACGGCGGGGCGTAGCCCAGGTCCAGGGACACGACCTGTTCCACCGTCATGCCGGCCGTCAAGGCCACCGCCGCGATGTCCACCCGCTTCGCCGAGCCCGCGCCGCCGACGATCTGGACGCCGAGCAGCCGGCCCGTGCGGCGTTCCGCCAGCATCTTCACCGTCATGTCCGCGGCCGTCGGGTAGTAGCCCGCCGTCGTCGTCGAGCTGATCGTCGCCGTGACGAACCGCAGGCCCGCCGCCAGGGCGTCCTTCTCGCGCAGGCCCGTACGGGCGATCTCCAGGTCGCAGACCTTGCTCACCGCCGTGCCCACCACCCCCGGGAACGTGGCGTAGCCGCCGCCCACGCCCGAACCGATCACCTGGCCGTGCTTGTTGGCGTGCGTGCCCAGCGGGATGTGCCGCATCCGGCCCGCCACCAGGTCCAGGACCTCCACGCAGTCGCCGCCCGACCAGATGTTCTCGTGGCCCCGGACCCGCATCGACAGGTCCGTCAGGACGCCGCCGGACTCGCCCAGCGGCAGCCCCGCCGCGCGGGCCAACGCCGTACGGGGCTCCACGCCGATGCCGAGGACGACCACGTCCGCCGGATACTCGTCCCCCGCCGCCGTGGCCACCGCGCGGACCGCGCCCTGGTCGTCCGTGAGGATCTTCGTCACCTCGGCCCCGGAGACCGTACGGATCCCCATCCGGTTCATCGCGGCGTGCACCAGAGCGCCCATGTCCGGGTCCAGGGTCGCCATCGGCTGCTGCCCGCGGTGCAGGACCGTGACCTCGTACCCCCGCGCGACCAGCGCCTCCGCCATCTCCACGCCGATGTAGCCCGCGCCGACGACGACCGCCCTGCGGCCCTCCGTACGCTCCGGCCCTTCGGTGAATTCCAGAGAAGCCATCAGGCGCCGGCCGTCGTCCAGGGTCTGGACGCCGTGCACGCCGTGCGCGCCGATCCCGGGCAGCCGGGGCCGGATCGGCCGGGCCCCCGTGGCCAGGACGAGCTTGTCGTAGCCCGTCCAGGATTCGGATCCGGAGTCCAGATCCCGGGCACGGACCCGGCTCCCGGCCAGGTCGAGCTCCACCACCTCCGTGCGCATGCGCAGGTCGATGTCCCGGGCCCGGTGTTCCTCGGGCGTACGGGCGATCAGCTCGTCCGGTCCGGCGACCTGGCCGCCGATCCAGTACGGGATCCCGCACGCCGAGTACGAAGTGAAGTGCCCGCGCTCGAAGGCCACGATCTCCAACTCCGCCGGGCCCTTGAGCCGCCGGGCCTGGGGGGGGGGGGGGGGGGGGGGGGGGGGGGGGGGGGGGGGGGCGGGGGGGGTGGGGGGGGGGGGGGGGGGTCGTAGTCCCTCTACTCGCCTGTGCCTCCCATCGCCCTGCACG
>NZ_JBVIGX010000016.1:0-106919 GCF_055570595.1 Streptomyces sp. NPDC031132 | reverse complement strand
ACCCGGTACGGACCCCAGCACGCGGGGGGAGGAGTGAGTGCCCCGCTTGGGAGGGCCACGCTCCCAACTTCCTCTGGTCCTGGGACCCGCGGGGTTTGGGAAGGGGCGCCCCCCCCCCCCCCCCCACCGCCGACCACCACCAGTCGTTCCGTCGCCATCGTCCGCCCCGTCCTCCGCACCGCCGTCTCGTACCGAACACGCTACGGCCGAATGCGTGTTCAGTCCTGGACGTCGGTCCTTTCCGTCGGGTCCGCGGACCGCGCCCCCGGTACGGCCGTGACCTTCTTCGGCGTCAGCCCCGCCTTCGGCTTCGCCGGGCGCAGCCGCCGGTACGCGCGGAAGCACAGCAGCACGACGGCGGCCGTCACCGCGAACGGCAGCAGGACGGCGACCACCAGGGTCAGGTACCGCACGATCGCCGTGAAGACGTTCCAACCGCCGCTCAGGGCGCCCAGGAAGGTCGGCTCCTCGTCCTTCGGCTTCGGAGCAGCCTCGGGCGCCGGCTCCGAGACCTCCATCGTGATCGTGCCCATCGAGGTCTGGTCCTTCAGCGCCGTCTGCTGCGCGAGCAGCGACTCCAGGTCCGACTGGCGCTTGCTCAGCTCGCTCTCCAGCATCACCACGTCACCGAGCGCCGAGGCCTTGTCCATCATGTCCCGCACCCGGGCGACGCTCGCCTGCTGCGACGTGACCCGGCTGTCGACGTCCGCGACCTTCTCGGTCACGTCCTGCGCCTCGACCTTGCGGTTCAGCAGCTTTCCGCTGCCCTCCATCGCGCCGAGCACCGCGTCGAAGCGGTCGCCCGGCACGCGCAGCGTCAGCGTGGACGTCATCCGGCCGTCCTCGCCGCGCTTGGTGGACTCGTTGCCCACGTACCCGCCCGCGCCCTCCGCCGCCGTACGGGCCGCGGCCAGGGCCTTCTGCGCGTCCGCCGTCTCGAGGGCGAGCGTGGCCGTACGGATGACGTGCGGGCGAACGGCCGGCTGCTGACCGTTCTTGGCCGCATCGGAACCCGAGGTCCCGGCGGCCGCCGGGGGAGCCGCCGCGGCAGCCCCCGGCTTGCCCTGGGCCGCGCCCTCCCGGGCGCCGACCGCGGCCTTGTCGGCCGAGGCCGAGCCGACGGCGTCCCGGTCGGCGCCGCAGCCGGTGAGCGCGAGCGCTCCGGCCAGGGACAGGGCGGCCAGGGTGGCCGCGCCACGGTGTCTCACAGCGGTGCCTCTACTGCTGGTGCGCATCGGTGGTACCCCCCGAGGATCGGCTGTTGTCGCCGTTGTGACGTACAGGGTCCCGTCGCGGGTTTCGCTCCGGCGGTCCCGAGCCGATCCCGATGCGGTCACGGTCCGGCCTCGGTGATCGGCCCTGCAACGGTCTGAGACGATGTGTCCATGCACGAAGCGGACATGCGTACGGACGACGCCGTAGGTGCGGCGGCCGCGGCAGCCCCGGCCCGCCACGCCGTCGTCATCGGCGGTGGCATCGCCGGCCTCGCCGCGGCCCACCGGCTGCTCGCCGACGGCCTGCGCGTCACGCTCCTCGAGGCCGGGCCGCGCCTCGGCGGCAAGCTGCTCGCCGGCGAACTCGCCGGAGCCCCCGTCGACCTCGGCGCCGAGTCCGTGCTCGCCCGCCGCCCCGAAGCCCTGGAGCTGGCCCGGTCCGTGGGCCTCGGCGAGGCCCTCCAGCCGCCCGCCACCGCCACCGCCCACCTGTGGACCCGCGGCGCGCTGCGGCCCATGCCGCGCGGCCATGTCATGGGCGTGCCCGGCGACCTGACCCCGCTCGCCGCCTCCGGGGTGCTCTCCGCCGAGGGCCTGGCCCGGATCGAGGCCGAACGCGACCTGCCGCCCACGGAGATCGGCGAGGACGTCGCCGTCGGCGAGTACGTGGCCGCCCGCCTCGGCCACGAGGTCGTCGACCGCCTGGTGGAGCCGCTCCTCGGCGGGGTCTACGCCGGCAACGCCTACCGCATCTCCATGCGCGCCGCCGTCCCACAGCTCTTCGAGGCCGCCCGTACGCACGCCTCGCTGGGCGACGGCGTACGCGAACTCCAGCAGCAGGCCGCGCAGCAGCCCCAGCAGGCCGGCCGCCCCGTCTTCTCCGGCATCGAAGGCGGCATCGGACGGCTCCCGCAGGCCGTGGCCGAGGCATGCCGGGCGGCCGGGGCGCGGATCAGCACCGGTACCGCCGTGCGCGAGGTCCGGCGCAGCGCCGGGGGCTGGAGGGTCGTCACCGACGCGGAGGTCGTCGACGCCGACGCTGTGGTCCTGGCCGTCCCGGCGGGGCCCGCCGCCCGGCTGCTGGACGGGCTCGCGCCGGCCGCGGCCGCCGAGCTGAGGGCCGTCGAGTACGCCTCGATGGCCCTGGTGACGATGGCCTTCCGGCGCTCCGAGCTGCCCGCCGCGATCACCGGGGGCGGTGCCAGCGGATTCCTCGTACCGCCCGTCGACGGCCGGACGATCAAGGCCTCCACCTTCTCCAGCAACAAGTGGGCCTGGGCCGGCGCCGACCCCGAGCTCTTCCTGCTGCGCACCTCGGTCGGCCGGTACGGCGACGAGGGCGACCTGGGGCGCGAGGACTCCGAGCTGGTCGAGGTCTCGCTGCGCGACCTCGGCGACGCCGTCGGCCTCGCGGCCCGGCCGGTCGCCTCCACCGTCACCCGCTGGGACGGCGGCCTGCCCCAGTACCCGGTCGGCCACCTCGCCCGCGTGGCCCGGATCCGCGGCGCCGTCGCGGCCCTGCCGGGCCTCGCGGTCTGCGGCGCGCTGTACGACGGGGTGGGCATCCCGGCGTGCATCGCCAGCGCCGGCCGGGCCGCCGACGTGGTGATCGCCACGTTGGGCACCCCTGGCACCGACCACTGATCAGCACACGGGACAATGGACACATGACTGCACCAGAGAAGATTCCCAACGCGGGGAAGAAGGCGAAGGACCTCAACGAGGTCATCCGCTACACCCTGTGGTCCGTCTTCAAGCTGAAGGACGTCCTGCCCGAGGACCGCGCCGGCTACGCCGACGAGGTCCAGGAGCTGTTCGACCAGCTGGCCGCCAAGGACATCACCGTCCGCGGCACCTATGACGTCTCCGGCCTGCGCGCCGATGCGGACATCATGATCTGGTGGCACGCCGAGACCTCGGACGAGCTGCAGACCGCGTACAACCTGTTCCGCCGCACCAGGCTCGGCCGCGCGCTGGAGCCGGTGTGGTCGAACATGGCCCTGCACCGCCCGGCCGAGTTCAACAAGTCGCACATCCCGGCCTTCCTGGCCGACGAGGTCGCGCGCGACTACGTCAGCGTCTACCCGTTCGTGCGCTCGTACGACTGGTACCTGCTGCCCGACGAGGACCGCCGCCGCATGCTCGCGGACCACGGCAAGATGGCCCGCGGCTACCCCGACGTCCGCGCCAACACCGTCGCCTCCTTCTCGCTGGGCGACTACGAGTGGATGCTGGCCTTCGAGGCCGACGAGCTGTACCGCATCGTCGACCTCATGCGTCACCTGCGTGCCTCCGAGGCCCGTATGCACGTCCGTGAAGAAGTGCCCTTCTACACCGGACGCCGCAAGTCCGTCGCCGATCTGGTGGCCGGACTCGCCTGATACCTCCCCTGGGGGGAAGGAACCGGAGTACTGCTCTCTTGACTGGGGAGCGGCCTCCGGTGGATCGGGAGGCTGGTCCGGATGACGGCCTGACCCCCGAAACGACGCAGCCGGAGACCCCGCCCGGAAGTTCAGACGACTGGCGGCAGCAGAGCCCTGGGTACCTTCCCGGGAACTCTCGCTGCCCGGTCGTCCAGCGACACCGGTGCGGGCTCCGGATGCGGCGCACACGTGACACGCCACCCCGAGGTGTCACCCGTCAGCAAGTACCGCTCCACGTGACGGTCCACGCAGTCATTGCGTCCGCCGACCACTCCGTGGGCGCCCGCCCCCTCCTCCGTGACCAGTGCGGCCCCGCTGCCGAGCCGCCGCTGCAGCTCCAGCGCGCCCGGGTACGGGGTCGCCCCGTCGCGCTCCGCCGCCACGATCAGCGTGCGGGGGATCACCGCCGGCTGCGCGCCGACCGCCACGGGCTGCTGCCGCTCGGCGACCGGCCAGTACGCGCACGGCAGGTTCAGGAAGGCGTTGGCCCAGGTCTCGAAGGGCGCCCGGCGCGCCAGTTCGGTGTTGTCGCGGTCCCAGGTCTCCCACTGCGCGGGCCAGGCCGCGTCGTTGCACAGCACCGCCGTGTACACCGCCCGCGCGTTCTCGCGCGCGGCCGCCGACTGCGGGTCCGGGCGGGCCTGTTCGGCCAGCGGGCCCGGATCTCCGGCCAGGAAGGCGCTGAGCGCGGCCGCCCGCTCCGGCCAGACGTCGTCGTAGTACGCGGCCTGCAGGAAGGCGGCCTGGAGCTCGCCGGTGCCGACGGTCTTGGCCGCCGGAGTGCGCGCCACCGCGTCCCGCACGCGTTCGTAGCTCGCCTGAACGGCGGCCGGGGTGGCGCCGAGCCGGTACGTGGCGTGGTGCCGGGCCGCCCAGGCGCGGAAGTCGTACCAGCGGCGCTCGAACCCCGGTGCCTGGTCGAGGTTGTTGAGGTACCAGATGCGGCGCGGGTCGGGGTCGACCGCGGAGTCGAGGACCATCCGGCGGACGTGGCCGGGGTGGAGCGTGGCGTACACGGCCCCCAGATAGGTGCCGTACGAGGCGCCCATGAAGGTCAGCTTCTCCTCGCCGAGCGCGGCGCGGAGCACGTGCAGGTCGCGGACGTTGTCGAGGGTCGAGTAGTACGGCAGGGCCGCGCCGGCCCGCTGCGCACAGCCGCGGGCGTAGGCCCGGGCGGCGGCGATGCGCTGCTGCTTGTACGCGGCCGAGGGCTCCGCCGGGACCTGGGTGGGGCCCTTCGCGCGGACGGCGGGGTCCTCGCAGGACAGCGGGGCGGAGCGGCCGACTCCGCGCGGGGCGTAGCCGACGAGGTCGTAGGCGGCGCCGATGCGCTCCCACTCGGGGAGGTCGCCGAGGAGGGGGAAGAACATCCCGGAGGCGCCGGGGCCGCCGGGGTTGTAGACGAGCGCCCCCTGGCGCGCGGCGCCGCCGCGGCGGGTGGCGGCGACCCGGCTGACGGTGAGGGTGATCTGCGGGCCGTCGGGGCGGGCGTAGTCGAGCGGAACCCGCAGACTCGCGCACCGCACGGTGGAGGGCAATTCCTCGACGGAGGCACAGCGGCGGAAGCGGAGCCCGCCGGCCCCGGCCGCCCGGGCGGCGCGGTGGGCGGCGAGTTCGGCGCCGGCGTTCGCGGCGGCCGTCCGCGCGGCGGAGCCGGTGGTGTTCGGGCCGGCGGTGGTGGCGTGGGCCGGTGGGGGCGGGGTGCACAGGGTGAGGGAGAGGACCGCCGCGGCGAGTCCGCAGCGGGCGAGCGGAGTCCGCATCATGGGCCGCCTTCATCTCTTCGGATGAGCTGATGAGATGCGCTGGACCCCGCCCTGTACAGGATCACCGCCGGGTGTCGGCCGCAATCCCCCCGTTGCCCGGCCCGATGCCGCCCGTACGGCAGGTCAGGAACTGCTGCCGCAGCTCGAACCGGACGAACTGCTGCAACTCGAACTGCTGGAACAACTGGAGCTGCTGCTCGCGCAGCTGCTGCCGCCGGACGAGGACCCGCAGCCCGAGCCCGAAGAGGAGCAGCTCGACCCCGAGGAACCACAGCCGGATCCGGTGGATCCGCAGCCGGATCCGGAGCCTCCGCCGCCGTCGCTGCTGCCCGCGCACCACACGACGGGCAGGACCGCGGCGGAAGACCCGCAGTAGTCCGACGAGGACGAGGACGACGAGGACGAGCTGCGGAGCGCGGAGCGCGACTGAGCGGCCGCCAGCCGGGTGCTGCGCGCGGCCGGCACCAGCTGCTCCCGCAGGTACGGGTCCCGCAGGCCGCGCAGCCCGTACAGGGCGGTCTGCACGTGCGGGGTCTGGTCGTTCAGGTACTGCGTGCGCATCTCGCGCAGCGCCGCCTGCCCCGCCGGGGTGAGCCGCTGCCTGGCCCGGGCGGCGAGGGCGCATCCCATGACGATCCCGCCCACCAGCGCGGGGAACACCTTGAAGGCGAACGGCACCTGCGGACCGGAGTCGAGCGCCATCGCCACGAAGGTGAGGGGCAGCGAGAACACCACCCACACCGTGCACACCACGACCTGGGCCAGCGCCCAGCGCCGCCACTTCCGCCCGGAGCCGGGAGCGGCGAGCAGCCCGCGGGCGGCCAGCGCGTCGCCGGTCTCCTGGACGGCGGGGTCGAGCATGGCGGCGTACCGCACCTGGTAGAGCCAGCCGGACGGAGCCTGCCGAAGGGCCTCGAGCACGGCCCGCTCGGCCGTGTCGCCGGCCCGCGCCCCGGGGCGTACCTGGACGATCCCGGGACCGCCGACCACCAGCCGGCCGTCCCCGAGCATCGAGACGAGCGCGGAGTCCACGACCGCGCCGGGGCCGCCGGCCATGAACGCGGCCTCGGACAGGTCGTGCAGGCGCGGGGCCGGACCGGCCGACGGCGGCCGGGAGCGCCGGATTCCGCGGAGCAGCAGGACGGTGGAGACGACGACGGCGATCCAGATCGCAACGGCGAGTACGTTCATGCCGCACGCCCCACGAGGGTCCGGGCCCAGCGCACGATCCGGCGCGGCGGCCGCGCCCCGACCCGGTCCTGCCACCAGGAGGTGAGCCGGCGTCGGGCCACGGGGTCGGCGGGCAGGTCCTGGATCAGCAGGTGCTCGGCGAAGTCGAGGGCGTCCCGCCGGTATCCGGCGGTCATGGGCCGGTTGCGGGCGTACGCGAGGAAGGCCTCGCGGTACGGGTCCTCACCGCCCAGGATCCCGGGCAGCTCGGGCGCGAGCTTCGCGACGACCCCGGCCCGCTTGGCGGCCAGCGCCCGCGCCTGCACCCGTACGCGCTGCCGGTCGAACCCCTCGGGCACGGGCGTCCCGCCCACCAGCGCGGACAACAGCGCCGCCTGCTCCACCCCGACACGGATCCGAGCCCGCTCGAGGTCTCCCTGCGCTTCGGGCCCGGGGACCGGGGCGGAGCCCCGGGGAACGGTGGAAGGGCGGGCGGGGGACAGCCCCGCAGGGCCGACCACCTCCCGGATCGCGGCCAGTTCCCCGGCCAGCTCCGCCTCCGCCGGAAAGTCGTCGTCCCGCTCCAGCAGCACGCCCGCCGGCTCCACCCGCTTGCGCAGCTCCGCCAGGATGTCCAGCACCACCGCCGGCACCGGATGCGCATGCGTGTCGTGCCACACCCCGCCCCGCTCCACGCCCCCGGCGACGTGCACGTACGCGAGCGCCTCCAGCGGGATCGCGTCCAGCACGGCGAACGGGTCCTCGCCCCGGTTCACCCGGTTCGTGTGCAGGTTGGCGACGTCGATCAGCAGCCGGACCCCCGTCCGCTCCACCAGCTCCGTCAGGAACTGCGCCTCCGTCAGCTCCTCCCCGGGCCACGAGATCAGCGCGGCGATGTTCTCCAGGGCCAGCGGCACCGGCAGCGCGTCCTGCGCGATCCGGACGTTCTCGCACAGCACGTCCAACGCGTCCCGCGTCCGCTGCACGGGCAGCAGGTGCCCCGCCTCCAGCGCCGGCGAGGCCGTCCGTACGAAAGCGATGTGCTCGGTGACGAGCGGCGCCCCCAGCGCCACCGCCCGCTCCCCGAGGGCGGCCAGCTTCTCCGCGTCGGGACGCCCGGCGCCGCCGAGCCCCAGCGAGACCCCGTGCGGGACGACGCGCACCCCCCGCTCGCGCAGCCGCAGCAGTGATGCGGGCAGGTGGCCGGGGCAGATGTTCTCGGCCACCACCTCGACCCAGTCCAGGCCCGGCAGCCGCTCCACCGCGTCAGCGATCTCCGGCCGCCATCCGATGCCCACCCCCAGGTGTGCCATGGTCTTCATGTCCCCTCGCCCCCTCTCATCGGTCGTGTGCCGATGTCATCGCCCCGACGGAGTCAGGCCAACCGCGCAGAGGGACGTTCAGAGCAACATTTGAGGTTCCCGGTCAGCGCGGAACTCCGCCGGCGAGCCGCGCCCGCAGGGCGGGATGGTCCGCGACCACCGTCGCCGAACCGGGGGCGATCTCCGTGAAACCGGCATCCCGGACCACCGGCAGCCCGCTCGCGCTCAGCTCCGCCCACCGCTCGCGCGCTGCCGTCCGTACGGCCAGCCGGAAACCGGAGTCCTGCCAGGCGGTGCGCTCCGCGCCGGTCAGCTCCCACCACGCCAGCTGCGCCGCGTGCCCGGCCTGGGCCATCGCCTTGCCGGCGGACATCTCCAGGTCCGGGTTGAGCCACAGCACCGGAGTCCCCGCGGGGGCCGGAGCGACCGGCTCCGGGTCGTCCAGGTCGGTCCCCGAGACCTGGAGCTTCGCGAGCTCCTTGGGCCAGCCGTCCAACGGCACCGGCGGGAAGACCCGAACCTCCGCCATGTCACCGTGCACCGTGACGCCGGGCAGGGTGCCGGCCTTGCGCCACTCCGCCCCGCGCGCCCGCCGCACCACCTTCCGGATCCGGGCGTCCTGCCAGTCCCGGACCGCCTCGGCCCACTCGCCCTCGCCGTGCGCCCGCTCGTCCGTCAGCAGGACCAGCACGGCCCGGGCCGCGGTCTCCAGCGCGTCCGTCCGGGCGGGCGGCTCGGCCTTCTCGATCCGTACCACCAGGGGCAGGACGAACTGAGGCGCCTCGTCGCGGGCGACGTGCTCCTGACGGAACGGGCTGTCCGCCCCGACCGCAGGTACGTCTGAAGTGTGGTTCTGGTGCTGGCTGCTCATCCCGCCAAGGATGCCAGCCTCCCACTTGAGGAGGATGCCGCGGGGTCCCGGGCCGGGTGAGGATCGGGGTCATGAAGAGCGATCTTTTTGCGTCCGAGAACCTGGCCCAGCCGTCGGCGGCTCCGGGCATGACCCTCCAGAACGCCAAGTCCGTGAAGTACACCGTCAACGGTGAAATGCTGGCCCGTCAGGGCTCGATGGTCGCCTTCCGGGGGAACCTCCAGTTCGAGCGCAAGGGCCAGGGCATAGGCGGCATGCTCAAGCGCGCCGTCACCGGCGAGGGCCTCGCGCTGATGTCCGTACGCGGGCAGGGCGAGGCCTGGTTCGCGCACCAGGCCGGGAACTGCTTCATCATCGACTTCGAGCCCGGCGACTCGCTGACCATCAACGGCCGCAACGTGCTCTGCTTCGACCCGACGCTCTCGTACGAGATAAAGATGGTGAAGGGCGCCGGCATGACCGGCGGCGGCCTCTTCAACAGCCTCTTCACCGGCACCGGCAAGCTCGCCGTGATCTGCGACGGCCACCCGATCATCATCCCGGTCACGGCGCAGAACCCCGTGTACGTGGACACCGACGCGGTGGTCGGATGGAGCGCCCAGCTGGAGACGGGCCTGCACCGCTCCCAGTCGGTCGGCTCGATGATCCGCGGCGGCTCCGGCGAAGCCGTCCAGCTGATGCTGCGCGGCGAGGGCTTCGTCATCGTCCGCCCCAGCGAGGTGACCGAGACGGCGGCGGCGCACTGAAGCTGACCGGTGTGGGCCGCCGCTACGGGCTGCGGCGGCCCTGGGTGCTGCGCGGGGTCGCCCTGGACCTGCCGCCCGGCGCCCTCGTCCGGATCGAAGGCCCCAACGGCGGCGGCAAGTCCACCCTGCTGCGCATCGTCGCCGGGATCGACACCCCGTCCGAGGGGCGGATCACCGGGCGGCCAAGCCGTACGGCATACGTGCCCGAGCGCTTCCCTGCGGCGCTGCCGCTCACCGCGGCGGCCTACCTGACCCACATGGGCCGGGTGCACGGGCTGGCACGCGGCGAGGCGGCGGACCGGGCCGCCGAGTGGCTGGAGCGGTTCGGGGCCGCCGGGTACGCGCACACCCCGCTGGCCGAACTCTCCAAGGGCAGCAGCCAGAAGGTGGCCGTCGCGCAGGCGCTGCTCGCCGAGCCCGGGCTGCTCGTCCTCGACGAGGCCTGGACCGGGCTGGACGTGCCCGCCCGCGCCGAGCTGGACCGGGCCGTCGCCGAGCGGACCGCCGCCGGGGGCACGGTGGTCTTCGTCGACCACGACCCGGCGCGGCTCGCCGGAGCGGCCGATGCGCACCACCGGGTCGAGGGGGCCGCGCTGGTTCCCGTACGGGTGGCTGCCGATGCGGGGGCGTACGTACGGATCGAGGTCGCCGGACCGCCCGGCGCCGAGCCCCCCGCGGGCCTGGCCGCCGCGCCCGCGCCCGGCGGGGGCCTGCTGCTGACGGTGCCCGCCGCCCGGTCCGACGCCGTGCTGCGCGAGCTGCTCACCGCGCCCGCGCCCTGGCACATCAGAGCCGTGGAGGAACTGCCGTGACCGGCCTGCTGCGTTACCAGAGCGTGCTGCTGCTGCGCTCCCAGCGCTGGATCGCACCGCTGCTCGTGTACGCGGCGTTCCTCGCCGCCGGGGTCCGCCCGGGCGATCCCCTGCTGGACTCGCTGGGCTTCGCGGCCGCCGGACTGGTGCCGGTGACGGTCTGGCTGGTCCGGGTCTGCGTGACCAACGAGCCCGACGCCGCCCGCGACTGCGCGGCCGCCGCGGCCGGTCCCGTACGGGTGCACGCGGCGGCCCTGCTCGTCGCGCTGGGCGGGGCGCTGCTCGCCGGGGCCGTGGGCACGGTGGCGGTGCTGCTGATCGGCAATCCGGGACGCAAGGTGGCACCGGAAGACGCCGCCCTGGCCGGGGTACTGGCGGTCCTCGCGTGCGCGCTGACCGGCGCGGCCGTGGGGGCGTTGTGCAGCCGGCCGCTGCTGCGGTCGACGGGGGTCGCGGTCCTGGCGGGCGGCCTGGGCTCCCTGCTGGCCTGGGGCCTGGCCGGCTCCCCGGCGCGCAGCGCGGTGACCGCGCTGGTGGAGGGTTCCCGGGTGGAGGTCGTGACGCTGCCGCTGGCGGCCTTCGCGGGGGCGCTGGTGCTGGCCTGCGGGGCGGGTGCGCTGGCCTGCGTCGTCAGTGCGCGCCGGGGCTGAGTAGGCTCGGAGACATGGACGAAGTGGACGCGCCGGCGGGAACCGAGTCGTACTGC
The DNA here is from genome assembly GCF_055570595.1 of Streptomyces sp. NPDC031132. NCBI lineage: Bacteria > Bacillati > Actinomycetota > Actinomycetes > Kitasatosporales > Streptomycetaceae > Streptomyces > Streptomyces sp. NPDC031132. The sequence goes on along the minus strand of NZ_JBVIGX010000016.1, from coordinate 95,889 downwards.
CCCGCCCCGGCGGCGCCGGCCGGGCGGGTGGCCGGTCCGCCGTACGCCGACTGCCTGGAGTGCGGCAAGCCCACCGAGTACGGGGTCGCGACCCCGGGCGTGGTGCTGTGCCCGGTGTGCGAGTGGCAGGACGCGCAGCGCACCGCCTGCTCCGGCTGAGGCCGGGCCCGGCCTACTTCCCGATGAGCTCGGAGACCTTGACGAAGCGGTAGCCGCGCTTGCGCAGCTCCGGGACGATCTTCCGGACGGCCTCCTCGGTGACCGGGGCGGCGCTGCGCGTGCAGTGCATGACCACCACCGAGCCGGGCTTCACCCCGCTGAGGACCTGCTCGGCCACCGCGGCGGGGTCCTTGGCGAAGGCGTCCCCGCTGACCACGTCCCACTGGACGGCCGTGACCTTGGCCGTGGACACGGCCCGCAGCGCCTGGTCGTCGTAGCAGCCGCCCGGGAAGCGGAAGTACGGGACGGTGTTGACCGCGCCGGCCGTGCGGAAGGCGGCGAAGGCCCGGTCCACATCGGCCCGCGCGGCGGCGGTGTCGAGCGCGGGGAGCCCGTAGCAGGGCGACGTGAAGGCGTGGTGGCTGTACGAGTGGTTCGCGATCTCGAAGTTCGGGTCGGTGCCGATCGACTTGGCCTGGTCCGGGTACTCCTCGGCCCAGCGGCCCGTCATGAAGATCGTCGAGGGCACCCGGAGCCCCCGCAAGGTCGCGATGAGCTGGGGGTTGTCGAAGTGCTCCCCGTCCGCGGCCCGCTGCCCCTGGTCGGAGGTCATGTCGGCGTCGAAGGTCAGCGCGACGGTCTTGTCGGTCTGCTGCTTCGCCCGCTCGAAGACCGGTGTCAGGCCGTTCGGGCCGGGCGCCAGGGTCGGGGCCTTGGTGGGCGGCGGGGCGGCGGCCGGGGAGGAGCCGGCCGCCTGCGGCGAGGCGGGGGAGACCGGCGGCGCGGAGGCCCCGGGGGTGCCCATACGGGCCTGGCCGCCGGAACCGGCGCCGGGGCCGGAGGGGCCGCTGCCGCCTCCGCAGCCGGCGAGGGCCGTGCAGAGAGCGGCACTGAGGGCGGCCGCGACCGCCACATTGCGCACAGAAAGGGTCACGCAGGCAAAATATATGACCATCTGCCAAGCAGATCGCAGCGGCGCGGGGGCGGGTCCGTCAATCGCCCGCCCGCCACGTCTCCTCAGGTTTCGAGCAGCTGGGCGCGGCACGCTTCGACGTCGAAGCCGGCCGCGGGATAGCGCGGACCGATCTCCTCCAGGTGCTCGAGCAGCAGCGTGCTCACCGCCCAGTTGCGGTACCACTTGCGGTCCGCGGGGACGACGTACCACGGTGCGGCGTCGCTGGAGCAGCGCTCCAGGGCCAGCTCGTACGCGTGCCGGTACTCGGGCCACAGTCCGCGCTCGTCGATGTCGGCCCGGCTGAACTTCCAGTGCTTGTCGGGGTTGTCGAGCCGCGCCAGCAGCCGCTTGCGCTGCTCCTCGTAGCTGATGTGGAGGAGCACCTTCACCACGGTCACGCCGTCCTGCGCGAGGGACTCCTCGAACCGGTTGATCTGGGCGTAACGGTGGTTCAGCTCGCTGCGCGAGACCAGCTCGCGGACGCGGGCGACGAGGACGTCCTCGTAGTGCGAGCGGTCGAAGATGCCGATCTCGCCCGGCAGGGGGAGCGCCTGCTTGATGCGCCAGAGGAAGGGGTGGCCGTGCTCCTCGGGGGTGGGCGCCTTGAAGGCCCGGATACGGCAGCCCGCGGGGTTGAAGAAGCCGATCACGTGCTTGACGGTGCCGCCCTTGCCGCTGGTGTCCATGCCCTGGAGCACGAGCAGGAGGCTGCGGCGGTCGCCGGCGGTGCTCGCCGCGTACAGCCGCTCCTGGAGGGAGGCGAGCGGCCCGGCCAGCTGCGCGGTGGCGGCCAGGCCGGCGGCCTTGCCGGCGGGGCCGCCGGGGGTCGCGGCGGGATCGAAGGCACCGAGGTCGATGCGCTCACCGGCGGGGACGCGGAGCAGCGGCCGCAGCGGGGCGTCGGGGGCGGGCGGCGCGGCCTTCTCGGCGCGCGCGGCCTTCTCGAGCCGCTTCGGGGCCTTGCCGCCCTTCCTGTTCTCTTGCCGGTCCTTCTTCCGGTCCTTCTCGTCGTCCTTCTTCTTCTTGGTCTTCTGGGCCACCGCCACCCACCCCGATCCGGTCGATTCCCTCCGATCCTCCATCACATCGGACGGGGTCGCGAGGGCACGGCCGGCTCAGCGCCAGGGGCCCGTCACGGCGAAGGTGGTTCCCGGCGTGTAGGCGTTGACGTACATCGTCCGCCCGTCCGGGGAGAAGGTGACCCCGGCGAACTCCCCCCACTCCGGGGCGCCGGGCCGGCCGATGTCGTCGGCGTTGCGGGCCATCGGGTAGACCTCGCCGGCCGGGGTGACGCCGAAGACGTACTGCGCCCCGCCGCCGTCCTCGCACACCATCAGGCCGCCGTCCGGCGCCAGGCAGATGTTGTCGGGGGAGTCCCCGGGCAGCTGGATGTCGGCGGCCGGGCCGAACAGCACGTCCAGGCGGATCGTGGCCCGCCGCGGGTCGTGGAACCACACCTGGCCGTGGTGGTCGGCGGCCGCGCCCTCGAGGGTGCGGGCGTAGCTGGAGACGAAGTGGACGCCGCCGTCGCCCCAGTAGCAGCCCTCCAGCTTCTGCGCGTGGGTGATCCCGCCCGGCCCGAAGTCCTGGAACCGGATCGGGGTGTCGGCCGCGGAGGGGTCCGGCACGGGGACCCACTCGACCGGGAACTCGGCGCCGGGCTCGTCCACGACGGAGAGGTCGGCCAGCCCCGGGACGCGCAGGGCGTCGAGAGCGCCGCCGGCGCGGAGGGAGCCCGGGCCGCGGAGGGGCTGCGCGGGCAGGAAGCGGTAGAAGAGCCCGAAGGGCTCGATGAAGGCGTCCTCGGTCTCGTAGACGGTCCCGCGGTACGGGTCCACGGCGACGGCCTCGTGCGCGAAGCGGCCCATCGCGGTGAGCGGGACGGCGCCGGAGCGGTGCGGGTCGCCGGGGTCGACCTCGAAGACGTAGCCGTGGTCCTTGGTGTACCCGGAGGTCCCGGCCCGGTCCTCGGTCTCTTCGCAGCTGAGCCAGGTGTTCCAGGGGGTGCGGCCGCCCGCGCAGTTGACGGCGGTGCCGGCGAGGGCGACGCGCTCGGCGGTGACGCCGCCGCTCGGGTCGAGCTCGAGGAGGGTGCAGCCGCCGAGGGCGTGGGGGTCGTACGTGAGGCCGCCGACGGCCGGGACGCGGAGGGCGGCGGTGGTGCGGTTCTCGTGGTTGCGCACGAGGCGGACGCGGCCGGAGCCCGCGTCGAAGGCGGCCATGCCGTCGCAGTTGGCCGGTACGACGCCCTCGCCGGAGCGGAGGGGGTCGCCGGCGCGGGAGAGCACCCGGTAGCGGAACCCGGCGGGGAGGTCGAGCAGCTTGCCGGGGTCGGCGACCAGTGGCCCGTACCCCTGCCGGGGCGGGGTGGCGCGGGAGCTCCCGGCGAAGAGGGCGCCGAGGGCTCCGGTGAAGGCGATTCCGGCGCCGGTGCCGGCGGCGAGCAGGGTGCGGCGGGTGACGGACATCGGCGGCTCCCGGGGTGAGGGGTGACGGGGCCGTGTTACCACGCACCCCCGCCCCCCGCACCGGGACGCGCCGAGCGGCGCCCCTGCCCCGGCGGAGCGGCAAGGGCGCCCCGCCGGGCGGAGTCGCCAGGCCGTCTGTTCCGGATCTTGCTCCCCCAGCTACCGCTGGGAGGTGCCCCCAGACCCGCGCCGTCCGGCACCGCACCTCGCCGCGTTGTCGAGGCTCCCGAGTACGTCCGGTACTCGGGAGCCTGTCCGCCGTGCGATGCACGGCCCCGGACGACGCGGGCTCAACCGGCAGGATCCGAAAGGGACGGCCTAGATCAGCTCTGCGCTGAGGGTGATCGTCGTGCCCGTCAGGGCCTGGCTGACCGGGCAGTTCTTCTTCGCGTCCTCCGCGGCCGCGGCGAAGCCCTCCGCGTCCAGGCCCGGGACCTCGGCGCGCACCGTCAGGTGGATGCCGGTGATGCCCTCACCCGGCTGGAACGTCACATCGGCCTTGGTCTCCACCCGGGTGGGCGGGGTGCCGGCACCGTCCAGGCCGTGCGAGAGGGCCATCGAGTAGCAGCTGGAGTGCGCGGCGGCGATCAGCTCTTCCGGGCTGGTCTTGCCGTTCGCGGCCTCGGCGCGCGAGGGCCAGGAGACGTCGAACGAACCCTGACCCGAGGAGTCGAGGGTGACGACACCGCTGCCCTTGAGCAGGTTGCCTTCCCAGTCGGTGTGCGCGGTACGCGTGGTGGCCATGGTGGATCCCTTCGGAGGATGGGAGAACGGCCGGACCGTCCTCCATAGGGAACGGCCGGCGCCTCCAAACCTACTGGGACACCAGGGGTTTCGCGTCGCGCGCCAGCGCAGTGAGCCTCGAGATGGCCCGGAAGTACTTCTTGCGGTAGCCGCCGTTCAGCATTTCTTCACTGAAGAGCTTGTCGAAGGGGACGCCGGATGCCAGGACCGGTATCTCGCGGTCGTACAACCGGTCCGCCAGGACCACGAGGCGCAGCGCCGTCGACTGGTCCGGGACGGGGCCGACGTCGGTCAGGCAGACCGCCGATATGCCGTCCGTGAGGGCGCCGTACCGGCTGGGGTGGACCCGGGCCAGGTGTTCGAGGAGGCCCGGGAAGTCGTCCAGGCTCGCACCCTCGGTCGCGTACGCGGCCTTGGTGACCTGCTCGTCCGAGAACGGCGCCGGCGCCTCCGGCAGGCCGCGGTGGCGGTAGTCCTGGCCGTCGATGCGCAGCGGGCGGAAGTGCGCGGAGAGCCCCTGGATCTCCCGCAGGAAGTCCGCGGCGGCGAACCGGCCCTCGCCGAGCTTGCCGGGCAGGGTGTTGGAGGTGGCGGCGAGCGCCACGCCCTGCTCGACGAGGCGGCTGAGCAGCGAGGAGACGAGGACGGTGTCGCCCGGGTCGTCCAGTTCGAACTCGTCGATGCACAGGAGGCGGTGGCCGCCCAGGGTCTGGACCGTCTGCTGGAAGCCGAGCGCGCCGACCAGGTTCGTCAGCTCCACGAAGGTGCCGAAGGCCTTCAGCGCGGGCTCGGCCGGGGTGGCGTGCCAGAGGGAGGCCAGCAGGTGGGTCTTGCCGACGCCGTAGCCGCCGTCGAGGTAGACCCCGCGCGGGGCGGTCGGCACCGGGGCCTTCTTCGCGAACCAGCGGCGCTTGCCGCCGCCGCTGGCGTGGGCTCCGCCCAGCCCGGCGGCGAAGCCGCTGAGCACGGTGACGGCCTCGGACTGGCTCGGCTGACCGGGGTCCGGGTTGTACGTGTCGAAGCGCACCGAGTCGAAGCGGGGCGGCGGCACCATCTCGGCCACCAGCCGTTCGGCGGGCACCCGGGGCTCGCGGGCGCACAGGGCCTGCGGGCCGACGTCGGCCGGGCCGGCTATCGGGGGTCGCCCGTAGGTGGATCCGGAGGTGGAGAGTGATGTTGACACAGCTCTTAACTCTACGGGGCGTGGCACACTGCACCGATGCGACGCCTGTTCCCTGTGACCGATCAGACACCGGCCGATCAGCCACCAGCCCCCGGGGCCCCCGCGGACCGCGAGTGGTCGCTGGACGAGCTGGCGGATGCGTACGCGTACCCCGAGCTCGGCCCGGAGGGCCACTGGCTGCGGGCCAACATGGTCTCCACCCTGGACGGCGCGGCCCAGCACGACGGGCGCTCGCAGCCGATCTCCGGCGAGACCGACATGCGGATCTTCGGCACCCTGCGGGCCCTGGCCGATGTGGTGGTCGTCGGCGCCGAAACGGTTCGCCAGGAGGGCTACCGCCCGGCCCGGGCCCGGGAGGCCTTCGCGGCCCGGCGCGCGGCCGCCGGACAGGGTCCCGCGCCGGCCATCGCGGTGGTCACGGCCAGCCTCGACCTGGACTTCTCGCTCCCCCTCTTCACCTCCCCCCTGGTGCCCACCCTCCTGGTGACCGGGGCGACCGCGCCCGCCGACCGGGTGGCCGCGGCCGCCAAGGCCGGGGCCGAGGTCGTGGTGGCCGGCAGCGGGGCCGGCGCGGATCCGGGCCGGGTGGTGCGGGAGCTCGCGGACCGGGGGCTGCGCCGCCAGCTCACCGAGGGCGGGCCCCGGCTGCTGGGGCAGTTCGTGGCCGCCGACGCGCTGGACGAGCTGTGCCTGACGATCTCGCCGATGCTGGCGGCGGGCGGCGCCCAGAGGATCTCCGGAGGGCCCTCCGTCGCCGTGCCGCACCGGCTGGCGCCCGCCTCCGTACTGGAGGAGGCCGGGTTCCTCTTCACGAGCTACCGTCGGATCTGAGAAGGGGCGGAATTTCTTGTTCCGCTTAGCTTCCGGTGGGCACATACCTGGGCAGACATATCCCCGCAAGGCCCCGTGCGAGAGCGGGGCAGGATGGTTTCCGCAGGGGCCGGCCGACCGGCCTCGGCCCATGAAGGAGAGGGCGTCCGTGTTCACGAGCGTTTTGATGATCGAGCAGCCGCTGACCGGCTTCGACGTGGACTTCGTCACCAGCCTGCACGGGGACGACCCGGTCTCCTTCCTCGTCCTCATGCAGCCCCGGGGCGACCAGGACCGGCTGCTGCGCGCCATCGACGACGTGGCGCTCGGCGAGCTGCCCGAGGCGCTCCGCGAGGGCGACGTGCCCGAGGGACACGCCGCCCGGGGCCCGGCCGAGCAGGCCCTCGTGATCTCCCTGGAGGCCCTGCGCAAGAAGGGCGCCAAGGCCAGCGGGCAGATCATCGAGGACCACCCGCTCGACAAGCTGAAGGCCGTCGTGGAGGAGTCGAACGCCGACGAGGTGATCGTCCTGACCGCCCCGCACTTCGTCGAGGAGTTCTTCCACCGGGACTGGGCCTCCCGCGCGCGCCACAAGGTCGGGGTTCCGGTGCTCAAGCTCTTCGCCCACAACGAATAGGCTGGCGTCCGACACACGCGCCGGGCGGCCCGCACCGCCGAGACCCCCGACGCACCGACCCGCACTCTGGGGAGATCCCGTATGACGCCGCCCGGCCTGCCGAACGCCATGGAACGCCCGCACTTCATCGGCATCGGCGGCGCCGGGATGTCCGGCATCGCGAAGATCCTCGCCCAGCGCGGCGCGCAGGTCGCCGGCAGCGACGCCAAGGACTCCGAGACGGCCCAGGCACTGCGCGCCCACGGCGCCACGGTCCACGTCGGCCACGCGGCCGGCCACCTCGCCGACGACGCCACCTGCGTCGTCGTCTCCAGCGCCATCCGCGCCGACAACCCGGAGCTGGCCCGCGCCGCCGAGCTCGGCATCCCCGTCGTGCACCGCTCCGACGCCCTGGCCGGCCTGATGGACGGCCTGCGGCCGATCGCGGTCGCCGGTACCCACGGCAAGACCACCACCACGTCGATGCTGGCGGTGTCCCTGTCGGCCCTGGGCCTGGACCCCTCGTACGCCATCGGCGGGGACCTGGACGCCCCCGGCTCCAACGCCCACCACGGTGAGGGCGACGTCTTCGTGGCCGAGGCGGACGAGAGCGACCGCAGCTTCCACAAGTACACCCCGCAGGTCGCGATCATCCTCAACGCGGAGCTCGACCACCACGCGAACTACGCGTCGATGGACGAGATCTACGAGTCCTTCGAGACCTTCGTCGGCAAGATCGTGCCCGGCGGCACCCTGGTCGTCGCCCACGGCCAGGCGGGCGCCGCCGAGATCGCACGCCGGGTCCGCGGAACCGAGGGCCTGAACGTCGTCACGTACGGCGAGGAGGCGGACGCCGACGTCCGGATCACGAAGATCACCCCGCGTGGTCTGACCAGCGAGGTCACCGTGGTCATCGGCGGCCGGATGCTCACCTTCACCGTCTCCGTGCCCGGCCGCCACTACGCGCACAACGCCGTCGCGGCCCTCGCCGCCGGTGTCGCCCTCGGCATCCCGGCGCACAACCTGGCCTCCGCCCTCGGCAAGTACACCGGCGTCAAGCGCCGCCTCCAGCTCAAGGGCGAGGCCGCGGGCGTGCAGGTCATCGACTCCTACGCGCACCACCCGACCGAGATGACGGCCGACCTGGAGGCCATCCGGGGCGCCGCCGGGGACTCCCGGATCCTGGTCGTCTTCCAGCCGCACCTCTTCTCCCGCACCCAGGAGCTGGGCAAGGAGATGGGCCAGGCCCTCTCCCTCGCCGACTCTTCGGTGGTCCTGGACATCTACCCGGCCCGCGAGGACCCGATCCCCGGCATCACCAGCGAGATCATCATCGCGGCGGCCCGTGCCGCGGGCGCCGACGTCACCGCCGAGCACGACAAGGCCGCCGTCGCCGACGTCATCGCGGGAATGGCCAAGCCCGGTGATCTCGTTCTCACCATGGGCGCGGGCGACGTCACGGACCTCGGTCCGGCGATCCTCGCCCGGCTGACGGACTGAGCGGACGAGGGAGCGGGAAAGTCATGTCGTACGAGGTCGAGAAGACGGACGAGCAGTGGCAGGCGGAGCTGACGCCGTCCGAGTACCAGGTGCTGCGCCTGGCCGGCACCGAGCCGGCGTTCCGCGGTGAGTACACCGACACGAAGACGGCCGGCGTCTACTCCTGCCGCGCCTGCGGCAACGAGCTCTTCCGCTCCACCGAGAAGTTCGAGTCGCACTGCGGCTGGCCGTCCTTCTTCGACCCGAAGGACTCCGACGCCGTCGAGCTGAAGGCGGACGTCTCGCACGGGATGGTCCGCACCGAGGTGCTCTGCGCGAAGTGCGGCTCCCACCTGGGCCACGTCTTCGAGGGCGAGGGCTACCCCACGCCCACCGACCAGCGCTACTGCATCAACTCCATCTCGCTGCGGCTGGCGCCCGACGGGGGCTGATGCCGCTCGGCTCCTCCCCGCCTGGCGTCCCCGGCTTCCCGGGGTTCAGACCGCGACGCGGTCCACGGCGGGGAGGAACTGGTCGTAGAAGGCCGTCTTGAGGCGCAGGGCGTGCTCCTCCAGTTCCCGGAAGCAGTCGGTCGACTCCTCCTGGGCGAGGAGTTCGGTCACCCGCGTGGCCAGGCGGTCGGAGTGGGAGCCGGACAGCAGGGACACCGTCGCCAGGGAGTGCGTCTTCGCGTCGTGGACGTGGTGCGGGTGGTAGAAGCGTGAGCGGTTCCTGCCGTCGTCGGTGAGCTGGGGGGCCATCCGCTCCCACAGCTGCCCGTACTCGACGGAGACCAGCACTTCGCCCCAGAACCGCAGGATCGTCAGCAGCCGCAGGTCGGCATTCGCGTGGCCGCCCGCGTCGGCGATCAGCTCCAGGGTGTCCTGGACGACCTGCTGCGTCTCGGCCGTGGGCCGCGAGGCCGCCAGGGCGGAGCGGGAGATCCCCAGCCGGCTCATGTCCTGCGTCATGTCCTCCCGGTGCGAGGGCGTGAGGCCGTGGCCGTCCGGATACTCCTCGCGCAGGATGACCCGCGCGATCCGCAGCCCCTCCTCGTCGCGCAGCAGGTCGATCGCGAGGTCGTAGGAGGGGGTGAAGGCGAGCGAGACGAAGCGCCGCTGGAGCAGGAGCGCTGCGAAGTCCTCTTCCGGGAGCCCGGCGGCGTTCGCGAGGACCGGATGCGCCGTGAACTCGGCGATCAGGGAATCCTCGAACGCGTCCAGAGCGTGCAGATCGTGCATGGCCGTACCTTTCCGTGGATCACAGGCTGATGCTTGCCACCGACGTGCGCCAGTCGAGGAGATCCACGTCCTTGCCGATGCTCCACAGCGTGCGCAGCTCCTGCTGGACCTCCTCGCCCATGACGGTGTCGCCGCCGTCGATCTCGATCTGGGTGGAGTCGATGGCGAGTTGGCCGTGCAGGAACGAGCTGACCAGGAAATGCTGGTCGACCTTGAACACGGCGATGGAGGGCAGGGAGTTGTAGAGCCGCACCTGGAGGCGCGCCCGGCTCTCGGCGGGAACGTCCCCGTTCAGCTGGGCGAGTCCGGCGAGGCAGGATTCGACGCTGGCCCTCACGTTGACCGCGAGCGCGGGATCCCGCACGGCTCGGAGCGCCTCGTCGCGCAGCCCCGCCACCGGCGACGAGGGGTGCAGCAGCAGGATGCGTACGCTGATCTGCTGATCGACGAGCGCCTTGCGCAGGGCGGCCCTGAGATGGTGCAGGTTGGGGATCCAGGTCTGCAGGATCACCAGTTCCTCCCCGGCCCGTTCGAGGAACCCGGTGAACACGTCTTCGGGGAAGCGGCTGTGCACCCCGACCACGCCGCCGTAGTGCTGCCGCTTGAGGCGCTGGGCGATGGCGTCGACGTCCAGCTTGGACAGGTGCGCCTCGACGTTGTCGTGCAGGGTGTCGATCTTGGTCCGGACGCTGGTGTCCAGGGCCTTGACGTCGTCCTGCACCTCGTCGAGCCGTTTCAGGCGGTCGAGTTCCAGCAACAGGAACACCGTGACCGTGCTCAGGATGAGCAGCGTGACCTTGGGGAGCGCGCCTCCGGGGGCGAGTGCGTCGAGCCAGCCGAAGAGGTCCGCCAGCAGGACCACCACACCCGACGTGGCCAGCAGGCCGAGCGCGATCTGCTCCACCCTGCGGCGGACGTCCGCGCTCCGACGGCGAACTTCGTTGCTCATGTCACCCCAACCCCCGTCTCGACAGGCCTACTTGAGCGCTGACCGTACACCGCACCACGATGGGCAAGGGCGCATTTCCGGCCAACACCTCAGATGAGGCTGTGCCGTACGGCACAGGCCACGGCGTGGGCGCGGTTGCGGGCCTGGAGGCGCGACATCAGCTCGTAGATCACGTTCTTGATGGTGTGCTCCGAGCAGGACAGGGTGCGGGCGATCACCGCGTTGCCGTGGCCCTCCGCCATCAGTGTCAGCACCGCGGTCTGGCGGGCCGTGAGCCGGGGGGTGTCCGGCGGGGCCGCGGACCGGGGCCCCGGTGCGGTCGCGGTGGCGGCTCCGGCGGCTCCGGTGGCGATGCCGATGGCGGTGCCGGCGGTCGTGGCCGCGCCGAGCAGGCGGACCAGGGCCGGGTACGGCATCCGGCCGTCCCCGGCCTGGCGCAGCAGGCTCAGCCGGTCCGGCGCCGCCGGGACGCGTACGGGCGCGCTCTGGCGCGTGAGTTCGGCTACGGCGCTCACAGCAGGCCCACCCGGAGGGCGTAGGCGACCGCGTGCGCGCGGTTGCGCAGCCGGAACCGCTGGGTGATGTCGTGGACGACGCTCGTCACGGTGCGCGGCGAGTAGCACAGCTGCTTGGCTATCTCGTTCGTCTCGTGGCCGTCGGCGACCAGGCGCAGCACGCTGCGCTCCCGGTCGCTCAGGCCCGCAGCCGCCCACGGGTCCGTACTCCCGTCGGACCCGCTGCCCGCCCGGCCGCCCGCGCCGGAGCGCTCCAGCAGCCGGTCCAGCAGGTCCGGCGGCAGCGTGCAGTCGCCGCGGGAGGCGGCCAGTACGGCGCGCGAGAGCCGATGGACGTCCGCCTCGCGGCGGCGCAGCAGCCCGCGTGCGCCGGCCGCTATGGCGTGCAGGGCGCCGTCGGGCGCCAACTCGCCCGCCACCAGCACCACATCGGGGCGGGCCGGGGCGTCGCGGACGGTGCGCAGGACGTCGAGCTCCGGCCGGCCGACCTGGTCCACGGTCATGACCACGACCCGCGGTGCGCCGCCCGGCGCCGTCAGGCACACCTCCGGGCAGGCGAACAGGGTGCTCTTGGTTCCGGCTTCCAGCACGGGGTCGAATGCGACGACGTCGACAGGGACGGGTACTCCCACCAGGTCCTCCGATGATCATCCGCCGGCCGGGGTAGCCGGACGGGCGGAAGGGGCACTGGACACAGGCTGCGGGGCACCGGCCGGGCGGGGCATCGGGCCCCGGCCCCCACATTTCGCGAACCTGCCCTTCCGCAGGTACGGATGCTGCGCAGGCAGCCCTCGAGGCCGCCCGCGACCTGCCGGAACCGGTGCGCCGCCGCCCCGCCCGACGGCCGCCGCACGACCCCGTACGGCAGGCCCGCAGGGTCCATGGGGGCGGGTCCGCGGAATATGGGGGATCGGCCCCCATGTGCGCGGCGCCGCGCTCTGCGAGTTTTCTCCTGTGACTGACACCGCCACCACCGCCGAAGAAACCCAGGTCGGCGGCCTGGCCCCCTCCTGGTGGGCACGGGCCCTGAACCTGCGGGAGCGGCTCGCCGCCCCGGGTGCCCCGGTACCCGCACCGGCCGACGCCCCGCACGGCCGACCGGCTTCCCCGCCCCTGTGGGCCCTGGGGGACCCGGAGGGCTTCGCGGCCCGGCTGGCGAGCCTGGGAGCCGGCGAGGACGTGGCGTACGCCCTCGCGGCGGAGGCTCCCGGCCGGCTGGCCGCCCGTACGGCCAAGCCGCAGTGGGCCCGGTACATCGAGCAGACGGTGGCCGCGGCCCCCGCACGGGCCGGCCGGCCGGTCCCCGCGGCGCAGGACGCGGACGGCGCCGCGGTGTTCCTGCCCGCGCTGCGCCCCCTGATCGAGGCGGCCTGGGCGGAGGCGGCCGCAGGCATCGACCTCGCCGGGGGTGAACTCGGCGCCGTGCGGGCCGCGTTCGAGGAGCGGCTCGGCGACCGGCTGATCCGGCAGGCGGCCCGCACCCTGGTCCGGGAACTCCACCGGGCCCGTACGGAGGGCCTGCTGGCGGGGGAGACCCCGCGGGAGCGGTTCGCGGCCTTCCTGGCCCGGCTCGGCACCCGGCAGGGCCTCGCCGAACTCTTCACCCGCCACCCGGTGCTGGCGCGGATGCTGGGCCAGACCTGCGTCCTGGCCGCCGCGGCCACGGTGGAACTGCTGGACCGTTTCACCGCCGACCGGGCGGCGATCGTCGACGGGCTGCTGCACGGCTGCGACCCGGGCGCCCTGGTACGGGTGGACCTCGGCCGGGGCGACGTCCACCAGGGCAACCGGTCCGTGGCCCTGCTGGGCTTCGCCGACGGGGCGACCGTCGTCTACAAGCCCCGGCCGCTGGACCAGCACGTCCTGCTGGACCGGGCGGTGGACTGGACCAACGGCAAGGTGCCGGGCCTGGGCCTGAGGACCCCGCGCTCGGTGCGCGGCGACGGGTACGGGTGGCTGGAGTTCATCAAGCACGGCTGGTGCGCCACGCCCACCGAACTGGACCGGTTCTACCGGCGCCAGGGCGCGCTGCTCGCTCTCCTCTACGCGGTCGACGGCGTGGACATGCACTACGAGAACGTCATCGCCTGCGGTGACCAGCCGGTGCTGGTGGACGCCGAGACCCTGCTCCACTCCGGGCTGCCCGCGGCCGTGACCTGCGGTTCCGACCCGGCGGCGGACGCCCTGGCCTCCTCGGTGTACCGCACCTGCCTGCTGCCGAGCCTGTTGATCGGCGAGAACGGCGCCATGGACATCTCGGCGCTGGGCGGCGGCGACGGCGGCTCGTACCCCAGCGACGGACTGCGCTGGGAGGCCGCCGGGACGGACCGGATGCGGCTGTTGCGCGGCCCGGTGGCCAGCGCGGCCGGGCAGAACCGGCCGGCGCCGCAGGGCCGGGCGGCCGGCCACGCCGACCACCGGGCGGCGCTGCTCGAGGGGTTCCGGGCGGGGTACGACGCGATCGCCGAACACCGGGCCGAACTCCTGGGCGGCGCAGATGCAGACGCCGACGGCGGGGAGGGCCTCGACGGCGGTCTGCTGGCCAGCTGGGCCACCAGCCCCGGGCGCCTGATCGCCCGCTCGACCCGCCTCTACACGACGCTGCTGGACGAGTCCACGCACCCCGACGTGCTGCGCGACGCCCTGACCCGCGACGCGGTGCTCGCCGTGCTCTGGGCGGAGTCCGAGCACGACCCGGCCCGCCAGCGGCTGATCGAGGACGAGATCGCCGACCTGTGGTCCGGGGACGTGCCGCTCTTCTTCCACCACCCCGCCGACACCGCGCTGCGCGCCTCCCGGGGCACCCGCCTCGACGGGGTGCTGCCGGCCCCGAGCCTGCGCTCCGCCCGCGACAAGATCGCCGCCATGGGGGAGGTGGACCGCCACGACCAGGAGTGGATCATCTCGGCGACGCTCGCCGTCACCGGGGCCAACCTCAGCGTCGGCGGCCCCCGTTCGACCCTCGCCGGCCCCGCCGCGCCGGCCGTCGTACCCGAGCCCTCCCGGCTGCTGGCCGCGGCCTGCGGCATCGCGGACGAGATCGCGGCCCGGGCGGTGCACGGCGGCGGCCGGGTCAACTGGCTCGGCCTGGAGCAGGTGGCCGGCGAGCACTGGGCCGTGCTGCCGATGGGCGGCGGGCTCGCCCAGGGCTACTGCGGGGTGGCGCTGTTCCTGGCCCAGCTCGGCGCCCTGACCGGCGCCGAGCGGTACACCGCGCTGGCCCGGCAGGCCGTACGGCCACTGCCCGCGCTGCTGGCGACGCTGGCCGCGAACCCCGGGCTCGGCGCCGCGGTGGGTCCCGGCGCCCTGCACGGACTCGGCGGCATCGTCTACACCGTGGCCCGGCTGGCCCCGCTGCTGGGTGAGGGCCTGGGCGACTGCCTGCCCGACGCCCTCGCCGCCCTGGAACGCGCCGCCGAGGCCGACGCCGAGGAGGGCGCCGAAGGGTCCGCCGATCTGGCCGACGGCCTCGCCGGAGCCCTGGCCGCCGCGGTCGCCGCGCAGCGTACGTACGGGGCCGAGGCGGGGGCGGTGGCCCGGCGGCTCGCCGACCGGCTGCTGGTCCGGGCCGAGAAGCGGCTCGCCGAACAGCGCCCGGTGGTTCCCGGCTTCGCCCACGGCGACGCCGGAATCGGCTGGGCCCTGCTGCGCCACGCCGCCGCCGCGCAGGAGGCGGGGCAGCCGGACGCCGCGTACTCCCGTGCCGGTGCCGCGCTGCTGCGCCCGGCGCTGGACGAAGCCCTGCGCCGCCCCACGGACCTCGGCTGGCACACCGGCCTCGCGGGCACCGCGCTGGCCGCCGCGGACGTGCTCGGCCGCGACGCACTCGGCCGCGACGCACTCGGCGCCGACGTGCCCGTCGCAGAACTCGACCGGTGCGCCGCCCTGTCGGGCGCGCCCTTCGCATCCTCCGACCTCAGCCTGCACCACGGCGCCCTCGGCTCCCTGGAACTGCTCGGCGTCCTCGCCGGGCAGGGCCACGAGGGGGCCCGGGCCGCACTCGGCCACCGCGCCGGGGAGGTCCTCGGCCGGCTCGAGGACCACGGCCACCGCTGCGGCACCCCCGACCACGTGCCTTCGCCCGGTTTCCTCACCGGGCTCTCCGGGATCGGATACGCCCTGCTCAGGCTGGGCTTCCCGGAGGCCGTTCCGTCCGTCCTGCTGCTCGAACCCGATCGGCAGCTCTGCACCGCAGCACGTCAGCACTGAGCACCACTCCCCGTCAGGCAACGAGAAAGGTACTCACCACCATGCAGAAGCCCCAGGTCAACGCCCAGTCCGTCACCGCCGCCGACGAGGCCGCCGCCGACACCGCGGCCGAGGCGCGGATCGAGGACCCGGCCGGCGGGATCACCCTGTCGGGTCGGAACAAGGCGTGCGCCCGGGCCCGTGCGCTGGCCGGTGTGGTGCTCACCAGCGGCATCGTGATCACCCTGAGCTCGATCGACACCAGCGTCTCGGCCCCGAACGTCACCTGGTAGCCCGTCTCCCGTCACCTGGTGGTCCGTGTCCGATCTTCTCCGGATCTTTCCCGGATCTCCACGCCGCCCTTGTTCGGAACGGCCAACTTTCGTCGCACAATGAGCCGTTCACATGAACTAGATTGCGGACATGCGTTCCCGTTCGCGGTACATCGTCGGTCGTGACTCGCAACTGCGCGAGATCAAGCAGGCACTGACCGACGCGGGCGAAGGGCGCGGCGGCGTCGTCTTCCTGGTCGGCGAAGCCGGAATCGGAAAGTCCCGGCTCGCCGCCGAAGCCGTGGGCATGGCCTTCGGCATGGGCGTGCGGGCCCTGAGGGGCCGGAGCAGCACCACCGGCCCCACCGTCCCTTTCCGGCCACTCACCGAAGCGCTGATGTCGCTCTTCCGCAGCGGCCCGCTCGACGGCACCTCCTTGGACGACCTGCCGCTGGGCCCCTACCGGCCCGCGCTCGGCAGGATCATCCCGGACTGGAGCAGCGACGCCCAGGACAACAGCTCCATGGTCATCCTCGGCGAGGCCGTGCTGCGGCTGCTCATCGCCACCGGCAAGGAGCACGGACAGCTCCTCCTCCTGGAGGACCTGCACGACGCCGACCCCGAGACGCTCGCGGTCGTCGAGTACCTGGTGGACAACCTGGAGTACACCAACGTGGTGCTCCTGGCCACGATCCGTACGGAGCCCTGCGACGCGCTCGACATGGCCGACTCGGCCCGCCGGCGCGGCGTGGGGACCGTACTGGAACTCGCCCCGCTCACTCGCCCCGAGGTGCGCGCGGTCATCGCCGCCCAGCTGGACACCGAACCCGAGCTGGTGCCGCAGGCGGCCCTGGACCGGCTCTGGGACGACAGCGCGGGCAGCCCCTTCCTCGTCGAGGAACTCCTCCAGGGCATGATCGGCAGCGGTGCGCTCGTCCGCTTCGAGGACGGCTGGCGCGTGGTCGGCGACCTGCGCAGCGACGTGTCCACCGCCCTGGCGCGCGGGATCCTGCGCCGCATCGACCGGCTCGGCCCGCAGGGGCTGACCCTGCTGTCCGCGGCCGCCGTGATCGGCCGCCGCTTCCCGCTGACCGTGCTCCAGCGGATGACCGGCATCGACGACCGCGGACTGCTCAGCCACCTGCACGCCGGCGTCGCGGCCCAGCTCGTCGTCCCCGACGAACCCGCCCCGGACTGGTACGCGTTCCGCCACTCGCTCACGGCCGAGGCCCTACTCACCCAGCTCACCCCGGGCAACCGGGCGACGATGTCGGGCCGTGCCGCGGACGCGGTGCAGGCGCTCTACCCGGACCTCGAGGGCGACTGGTGCCCCCTCGTCGCCGAGCTGCGCTCCCAGGCGGGCGACGAGGCCGAGGCCGGCCGCCTGTTCACCGACGCCGGCCTGCGCGCCCTCGCCGCCGGCGCGATCGGCTCCGCGATCACCCTGCTCAGCCGCGCCGAACGGCTGCTCGCCGCCAGCCAGGACCCCGCCGGGCGCACCGACGCCCTGGAGGCCCTGCTCCCCGCACTCGCCGAAGCCGGGGACTTCGCCCGGGCCTTCGGTTTCGCGGAGAACCTGCACACCCTCGGGGGCAGCGGCCTGAGCGCCTCCCGGCTCGCCGCACTGCACACCCGGCTCGCCAAGGTGGCCCACACCGCAGGCCGCTGGGAGGACGGCAACAGACAGATATCGCAGGCCAGAGCCCTCCTGGGAGCCCGGCCCGACGAACGCTGCACCGCCTCGATCGACGTCACCGCCGCGTACCTCGCACTCGACACCCCCGGCCCGGACCGCACCCAACTGGCCGAGAAACTCGCCCACTCCGCACTCGAGGCGGCGCAGCGCCACGGCCTGGCGACCGTCGCCTGCCAGTCCCTGGAACTCCTCGCCACCCTCGCCCGCGAACGGGACTTCGACGAGGCCACCGCCCTGCTGGAATCGGCCCTGCAGACCGCCGAACAGCACCAGCTCCCGCTCCAGCGCATGTACGCGCTCACCCGGATCGGCGGCAACTACTGGCTCACCGAGGGCGCCACGGCCCCCCTGCTGGCGGCCCGCAGCGAGGCCCAGCGCCTCGGCTCGGCCACCATCGTCTACACCATCGACGGCATCATGATCCTCGACGCCGTCCTGCGCGCCGAGTTCACCGCCGCGCAGCAGTCCGCCGAGGAGTGCCTGGCCGTCGTACAGCGCCTGCGGCTGGCCCCGGCCACCCGCTACGTCCTGATGGCCCGGGCGGCGATGGCGGCCCACCGGGGCGACCGGCCCGCGATGGAGAGCGCCCTCGCCGCCTTCGCCGACTGCGACGGGGCCGGCTCGCAGGAAGAACCGCTGACCCGCGGCCTCGCCCGGGCCTTCTGCGCGCTGACGGAGGAGGACCGGCCCGGCGCCGTCCGCGAACTGCGCGCCGTCGCCGACCTCGAGGACACCAACCCCAGCACGTACTACCTCAGTGGCCGGTACGGCATCGGCCTGCTCCTGGACGTGCTGTCGGGGGACGCCGACCGGGCCGCGTACGAGGAGATCGCCGCCACCGCGCCCGGGCGGATGCGCTGGAACCGGCAGTTCGTCCTCTTCGCCGGCGCCGTCCTGCTGGGCCGCGAACGCCGCCCCGAGGAGGCCGCGGCCGCCGCGGCCGAGGCCCTGCGCGCCGCAGCCCCGTACGCCACCGCACTCCACCTGGGCCTGCGGCTGATCGCCGAAGCGGCGTACGAGGACGGCTGGGGCGAGCCGGTGGCCTGGCTGCGCCGCGTCGAGGAGCACTTCCACCAGGGCGGCGTGACCGCGGTCGCGGGCGCCTGCCGCGCGGCCCTGCGCCGGATGGGCGCCCCGGTCCAGCAGCGCCGCACGGGTTCGAGCACGATCCCGGACGTCCTGCGCTCCCAGGGCGTCACGGTCCGCGAGTACGAGGTCTTCCGGCTCCTCGCGGAGCGCCTGGGCAACAAGGACATCGCCGACCGCCTCTACATCTCCCCGCGCACGGTCGAGAAGCACATCGCCGCCCTCGGCACCAAGACGGGCCGCACCAACCGCGCCGCCCTCTGCGAACTCTCCGCGTCCCTGGCCTCCTCGGCGCCCTGACGCCCCGGCCCCCGCGCCGGGACGACGCGGGGGCGGCCGGCGCCCGGTCAGCGCATCTCGCGAACCCTCCGGGAGCTGAGGATCCCGATCGCCGTCACCGCCAGGACCGCCGCCGAGAGGGCGAACATCGGGCCGGTGCCCGACTGCGCCATGGCTCCGCAGACGATCAGGGAGAGCGGGGCCACCGCGTAGCCGATGACCATGTCCACCGAGATCACCCGGCTCAGCACCGGGCCGTCGATGGTGCGCTGGATCCAGCTGAGGCCGAAGACCCCCTGGAACCCCATCCCGAAGCCCATCGCCAGGACCGTCACGAGCGCACCCGCCGTACTGCCGATCAGGCCGAGCAGCCCCGTGCCGATGGCGAGCCAGCCCGCGAGCGCGGCGATCAGCAGGCCGATCCGGGGGCGGCTGCTCACGGCGCCGCCGACGAGGGTGCCCAGCATCGCCCCGCCGGCCAGCGCGCCGTTGAGCAGGCCGAGGGTGGTCGAGCCGCCGTGCAGGTCGACCTTGGCCAGGGAGGCGAAGCCGACGGTGAACGGGCCCGCCTGGCAGAACGTCACCGCCGCGTCGACGGCCAGGATCGTACGGATCCGCGGATCCTCGAACGCGTACCGCAGCCCGGCGCGGATCCGGGCGCCCAGTGAGAGGGCGGCCTCGGCCGGGTCCGCCGCCGTGTCCCCGCCGGGGCGGGGCAGCGGGCGGATCCTCGCGACGCACAGGCCGCAGAGGGCGAAGCACACCCCGTCGACCAGGAAGGCGACCGGGGCATTGGAGAAGGCCACCACCATGCCGCCGACGGCCGGGCCCAGCACGGCCGACACCTTGGCGGCGACCGCGAGCAGGGCGTTGGCCGGGGCGAGCTGCTCCTTGTCCACCACCGACGGCAGGATCGACGCCCGGGCGGGCTGGAAGAACGCGTCGACCGCGCCGAAGCCCGCGGCGGCGCAGCACAGCATCCACACCGTCAGGGACCCGGCCAGTCCGGCCAGGCCCACGCCGGCCATCAGGCCGGCCCTGGCCCAGCTGGAGAGCGTCATCAGCGTCCGCGAGGACCATTTGTCGCTGAGGGAGCCGCCGACCAGGGTGAGCAGGGCCCGCGGCACCGCCTGGAAGGCGAGTACGTAGCCGAGGGCCAGGGGGGACTGCGTGAGGCCGAGGGTGATCCAGGAGAAGGCGATGTAGCTGAACCCGTCGCCGAGCAGGGACAGGGACTGCCCCAGCCACAACAGGCGGAACGACGGCAGCCGGGCGGGGGCGCTCAGCCGGGACCGCGCGTCCACCAGGGTGGAAGCCATGAACAGAATCCCTTCGCCGTGGTCAGTAGCGGACGGGCAGGGCCGTCAGCGCGCGGTTGAGGAGCGAGAGCTGCCAGGTGTGCTGCTGCCGGTCGAGCAGCTCCAGGCCCGGGTACTCGCGTACGAGCACGTCGACCACCGCGCCGGCCACCAGCCGGGCGAACGCCGCCCCGATGCAGAAGTGCGCGCCGAAGCCGAACCCCAGGTGCGAGGCGCTGCCGCGCCGGACGCTGAACAGGTCCGGATCGGCGAAGCGCGCCGGGTCCCGGTTGGCCGCCGCCGTCACCAGGAACAGCCGGTCCTCCGCGCGGACGGATCGCCCGTCGAGGTCGAAGTCCCGGGCGGCCGTGCGGATCGACATCTTCGACGGGCCGTCGAAGCGCATGGCCTCCTCCACCGCCATCGACACCAGATGCGGGTCCTCCCGTACGGCCGCCAGCTGCTCGGGGTGCTCCAGCAGGGCCAGTACGGCGTTGACGATGAGGTTGCTGGTGGTCTCGCCGCCGGCGAACGCCATCTGCGTCAGCATCCCGACGAACTCCTCCTCGCTGACCGACTTCCCGATCTGGCCGCCCGCCAGCACGGCGCTGATCAGGTCGTCCTTGGGGTCGGCGCGACGCTGTGCGACCAGGTCGGCGAGGTAGTCGTCCAGGTTGACCAGGGACTGGAGCGAGGTGCGGTACTCGCGCTCCTCCTGGGCCGCGCCCAGGACGAGGTCGCCGACCCGGGCGTTCCAGTACCAGAAGGAGGGTCCGTGCGCCTGGGGGACGCCCAGCCAGCGGGCGAAGACGAGGGCGGGCAGCGGGCGGGCGATGTCGGCGACCAGGTCCCCGATCCGGCCGGGGACGGCGCGGCGGGCGAGCATGGCGCGGGTGGCGCGCTCGACGAAGGCCCGGTAGCGGCCGATCGAGCGGGCCGCGAACTGCTCCTGGAACACCTGGCGCAGCCGCCGGTGCTGCGGGGCGTCGTTGAACACCATCCAGCGGGACAGGATCGCGAAGGCCCGCTCGGCGTCCTCGCGGGCGCCCTCCGGCACGGCGTCCATCAGCGGGCGCACCCGCTCGGCGGAGACCGCGGGGTCGCGCAGGCAGTGCATCAGCTGGGCGTGCCCGGTGACGAGCCAGGCCCGGTGCATGGCGGACCAGTACACGGGGTCGTGGTCGCGCAGGGAGTTGAGGTACCCGTACGGGTCCGCGTTGACGGCGGGGTCGAGGAGGTACCGCTCGGTGAAGGCGGCCGGCGGGACGGGCGGGGCCGGCGGGTTCGTACGGGTCACCGGAGCCGGCGGGGCGGCCGGCGGCGCGGTCCTCCCGGTGATCGGACACACCAGGGCGGACGGGTCCGTGCTCGTGGTCGCGCTCGTGGTCGCGCCCAGGGTGGCGTTCGGGGCCGTGTTCGTGGTCAGGACGGTCATCGGCGTGCCTCCGACTGGATCCGGCCGAGCACACCAGCGGTCTTGTGCATCAGCCGTTCGGACATCATGGACATGTGGTCGCCTTCGGTGACGTGGACGGTCAGCCCGCCGAGCGCGATCTCGCGCCAGCGCTCGACGTAGGTCCGGAAGTCCACGTCCAGACCGGGCATCGGTTCGCCGTCGGGCAGTTCCGCGGCCGCGCTGCCCACCAGGAGGTGGACGTGGCCGGGGTAGGGGCGCAGTACGTAGTCGGACAGGGCGGTCAGCAGGGAGTGCCAGACCTCGATGGGGGCGTGCTCCACCAGGGAGGCTTCGCCGGGGCTCATGCCGGCGCCCAGCAGCAGGGCGGTGAGCTCGGCCACGGCCGCCTCCCGCTCCGCGGACGGCGCCAGCGTGCGGACGCGGTCGCGCATCCGGAGCCCCCGCTCCATGTCCCGGCCGACCGCGGCGAGGCGCTCGCGGGACGCCGGGTGGGGCAGGTGCGGCTCGATGAGCGTCAGCGGTGCGACGGTGTGACCGGCCCCGTGCAGCTGGGTGGCCATCTCGAGGGCGATGTTGGCGCCCATGGACCAGCCGAGCAGGTCGTGCGGGCCGTTCCCGCCGTGGGCGGCCATCTCGGCGGCGTAGTTGGCCGCGATGCCGGCGATCGTGGTCGGGTCCACGCCGCCGAGCAGGCCCCGGGCCTGGAAGGCCCGGACCGGCTGCCCGGGCGGGAGGGCCCGGGCGAGCGGTACGTACCAGGCGCCGCTGCCGCCGCTGGGGTGCACGCACCACAGGGGGGCGCCGTCACCCTCGCGCAGCCGGACCTCCGAGGTGACGGCCCGGGCCTTCGCCCCGGCCGACGTCTCCACGGCCGACGTCTCCCCGGCCGCCTGCGCCGCCGCCTCCGTGGCGCGGGCCGCGAGCTGCGCGATCGTCGGCAGCTCGAGCAGGTCCCGTACGGAGACGCTCAAGCCGCGGGCGGCGGCCTGCGCGGCGACCCGGACGGTGGAGAGCGAACTCCCGCCGAGGGCGAAGAAGTCGTCGTGGACGCCGACCTGGGAGATGCCGAGGACCGTGCGCCACACCTCGGCCAGCACCACCTCGGCCGGCGTCCCCGGCGCGACGTAGGCGGTGGCGCTGTGCAGGCGGTCGGCCGAGGGCAGCGGCAGGGCCTTCTTGTCGATCTTGCCGCTGCTGTTGACCGGCATCGCGTCGAGGAACACGAACCGCGCGGGGACCATGTACGCGGGCACCTTGGCCCGCAGCGCCCGGCGGAAGGGCTCGACGACGGGCTCCACGCCCTCCTCGGGCACCACGTACGCCACCAGGGCCGGCTCCGGCAGGTCGCGCCGCAGCAGGACCACCGCCTGCCGTACCTCGGGCAGTTCCCGCAGCCCGTGCTCGATCTCGCCGAGCTCGATGCGGAACCCGCGCAGCTTCACCTGGCTGTCGCGGCGGCCGAGGACCTCCACGGCTCCGTCGGGCAGCTGGACGCCGATGTCGCCGGTGCGGCACAGCCGGCTGCCGGGGGCGCCGTACGGGTCGGGGACGAACGCGGCGGCGGTCAGGTCGGGACGGTTGACATAGCCCCGGCCGATGGCGCACCCGCCCAGGTAGACCTCGCCCTGCACCCCGACGGGAACGGGCCGGAGGTCCTCGTCGAGCACGTAGACCTGCGTGTTGCGCATCGGCCAGCCGATCGGCGGCCGCTTGCAGTCCGGCTTGAGGAGGGTGGAGACGGACCACACCGCCGTCTCGGTGAGCCCGTAGACGTTGTAGAACCGCCGTCCGCGCGCCCATTTCTGGGGGAGTTCGGCCGGGCAGGCCTCGCCGCACACCTGGAGGATCCGCAGCGCCGGGAAGCGGTCCTCGCCCAGGGCCGCCAGGGCGCTCGGCGCGAGCATCGCGACGGTGATCCCGTACTCGAGCAGCGTGTTCGCCAGGTCGGCACCCGCGCGCAGCGCCTCCCTGGGCGGGGTGCACAGCTGGGCGCCGTTCGCCAGTGCCCACGTCAGGTCCAGGATGGAGACGTCGAAGCTGAGGGAGGCGAACTGGAGCACCCGGTCCTCGGCGGTCACGGGGAACAGATCGCGCTGCCCCTCCAGCATGTTGGTCAGGCTGCGGTGCTGGATGGTGACGCCCTTGGGCGTGCCGGTGGAGCCGGAGGTGTAGAGGACGTACGCGGCGTTGTCCGCGGTGACGGGCAGCGCGGGCACCGGCGCGCCGACGGGAGCGGCCCAGGTCTCCGGATCGTCCACGACGAGGGTCGGTCCGTCGAAGGGCACGACCCCGAGCAGCGAGGACTGGGTGATCAGCACCGCCATCCCGCTGTCCTCGACGATGAACTTCAGCCGGTCGGCCGGGTGCTGCGACTCCAGCGGCAGGAACGCGCCGCCCGCCCGCAGTACCCCGAGCACCGCCCGGACCATCTCGGCTCCGCGGTCGAGGCAGATGCCGACGGGCACCTCCGGTCCGACCCCGAGAGCCCGCAGCCGGTCCGCCAACTCCCGTACGGAGTCGTCCAGTTCCGCGTACGTGACCTCCCGCTCGCCCTGCCGGACGGCCACCGCGCCGGGCGTGAGCACCGCGTGTTCGGCGACGCACTCGTGGAACATCAGCGAGGTGCCCGGAAGTTCGGGCCCGCGGCCCCACTCCTCCAGCGCCCGCATGCGCGCCTCGCCGGCGAGCGCCGGCGCCGCGACCGGCGCCTGGGGCCGCCCGGTCATCGCCTTCAGCACCTCGCACATCAGGTCGGCGAGCTGCTCGGCGGTGGCGGGGGCCAGGTAGTCCGGGTCGACGTCGAGGATCAGCGACTCCACGCTCGCGTTGAGCATCAGCGGGAAGGCGGTACGGGCGATCTCCAGCGAGTCGTCCCAGCTGTCCCCGGACAGCCGGTGGAAGTTGACGTAGTTGAACAGGGTGTCCGCCACGCTCGGCGCACCGGGCCTCAGCTGCGCCATCCGGGCCAGCGGCACCCTGCGGTACGGCAGCATCTCCTGCTCCGCGGCGAACGCGGCCTTCAGGTACTCCAGCCAGCTGCCCCGCGGCCGCCGTACCCCGAACGGCACGGTGTTCAGGAACAGCCCGCGCATCCGGTCGGCGCCGGGCACCTCGGGGCGGCCGTTGGTGACCAGGCCGACCGAGTGGCCCTCGGCGTCGCCGTCGCGTTCGGCGAACAGGCTCATGGTGTGGTGGAACGCCGTCAGCAGGACGGTACGCCGGGGCACCCCGGCCAGCCGGGCCAGCCGGCCGATCGGCTCGGCGAGGGCGGCGTAGGAGCGGCGCACCTCGTGGACGAACTGGCCGCTGTCGGAGGCCTCCGTACCGCGCCGGGTGAACCGGATCGGACTCAGGTCGCCGAGCGTCTTGCGCCAGAACTCGAGCCCCTCCTCGTCGACGAGCGCGGCCCGCTCCAGGGCCACGTATTCGGCGTACGGGGGCGCCGCCGGCAGCTGCGGGGTACGGCCCTGCGCCACCGCCTGCCGGTGCAGGTCGAGCAGGTCCGCGATGAGCGAGGTCAGGCTCCAGCCGTCGAGCACCACGTGGCAGTCGGTGAGCGTCAGCCGCAGCTCCTGGTCGGTGAGCCGGTGCAGGTGGATGCGGACCAGGGGCGGGGCCGCCAGGTCGAAGCGCCGGGCGAACTCCGCGTCGACGTAGCGCCGTACGGAGGCCCACTGCTCCTCGTGGGGAAGGCCGCGCAGATCGCTGTAGCCGACCGGGAGTCCGGCGGTGCGGTGCACCAGCTGGAGCGGCTCGGAGAAGGAGGCGAGGTCGATGGAGGACCGCAGGATGCTGTGGCCGCGTACGACGGCGTCCACGGCGGACTGGAAGGCGCCGAGGTCGAAGCCCTCCGGCACGGTGATCTTGAGGTCGGTGACGTTGTGGTACGCGCCCCGGCCCGGATCGGCCAGCATCTCGTGCAGCATCCCGGCCTGCAGCATGGTCAGCGGGTACGCGTCGTCGAGCCCCTCCGGCAGCCGGGCCGCATCGGCCGCGTCCAGCTGGGAGAACGGCTCCACGGGCGCGGGGCCGGCGCCGTCGGCGGCCTCGGTCGCCAGCGCCGCGAGATCGCCCAGGGTGCGGGCCCGGAACAGGTCCGGGACGCTCAGGCCCAGCCCGGCGGAGCGGGCCTGCCCGATCACCCGCAGGGCCAGCATCGAGTCGCCGCCCAGGTCGAAGAAGTTCGCCGTACGGCCGATCCGCTCGGCGCCCAGCACGTCCGACCAGATGCGGGCCAGCGCCTCCTCCGTCGCACCGGCCGGCGGGACGTGCCCGGCGGGCGCGGCGGCCCCGTCCGCGGCCACCGCCACCAGGGACGTGCGGTCCACCTTGCCGTTGGCGGTGATCGGCAGCTTCGGATGCCGGACGAACAGCGCCGGCACCATGTACTCGGGCAGTGTGAGGCGCAGCCTGTCGCGCAGGTCCGGCGCATCCAGCGGCCGGCCCTCGGTCAGCACCACGTGGGCGACCAGGCGGGCGCCGCCGTGCGCGTCGGGCCGGGCCACCACCGCGGCGTCCCGTACGCCGGGCAGGGCGCGCAGCGCCGTCTCGATCTCACCGGGCTCGATGCGGAATCCGCGGATCTTCACCTGGTGGTCGGCCCGGCCGGCGTACGCCAACTGCCCGTCGGGCAGCACCCGTACCAGGTCACCGGTGCGGTACATACGGGTCCCGGCCGGACCGAAGGGGTCGAGGGGGAAGCGCTCGGCGGACAGCTCCGGGCGGTTGCGGTAGCCGCGGGCGACACCGCCGCCGGCCACGTACAGCTCTCCGACGGTGCCGTGCGGCACCAGCCGGCCCGCCCGGTCCAGGACGTAGCCGTGCTGGCCGGCCAGGGGGCGGCCGATCGGCGAGTACACGGGTGAGACCGTGTCCTCCTCGGTGATCAGCCGGTAGGTGACGTGCACGGTGGTCTCGGTGATCCCGTACATGTTCACCAGCGCGGGCCGCTCGCCCTCGGGCACGGCGAACCAGTCGCGGTAGTCGCGGGCGTCGAAGGCGTCACCGCCGAAGACCACCGTGCGCAGCGCGAGCGCACCGAACTCCTCCCCCTGCTGGGCCAGATGGGCCCGCAGCCCCTTGAACGCGGCCGGGGTCTGGTTGAGCACGGTGACGCGCTCGTCGCGCAGGACGGCGTGCACGGCGGCGGGGTCGCGTACCTCGTCCTCGGTCAGCACCACCACACGGCCGCCGGAGGTCAGCGGGGCCCACAGCTCCCAGACGGAGAAGTCGAACGCGGGGGAGTGCAGGAGCGTCCACACGTCGTCGGCGCCGAAGTCGAAGTGGCGGTCGGCGGCGCCGAGCAGCCAGGCGAGGTTGCCGTGGGTGATCTCGACGCCCTTGGGCTGCCCGGTCGATCCCGAGGTGTAGATGACGTACGCGAGGGTCTCCGGTCCGGGGAGCGCGGCGGGGAGCAGCTCGTCGGCGGCCTCGTCGGCGGCACCGTCCAGGGGGATCACGCCGACCGGCAGCCCCTCCACCGCGGCGCGGCCGACGCCGTCGGCGACCACCCACTCCACCCCGGCGTCGCCGACCGTGAACTCTCGCCGGGCCCGCGGGTGGGCGGGGTCCAGCGGCAGGTACGCCGCACCCGCCCGCCATACGCCGAGCAGCGCCACGGCCAGGTCGACCGAGCGGCCCAGGCAGACCCCCACCAGGGACTCCGGGCCGATGCCCGCGGCCCGCAGCCGCCGGGCCAGGGCCAGGGACGCCGCGTCGAGTTCGGCGTACGTCAGGCTGCGGCCGCCGCCGGAGACGGCCACGGCCGTGGGGGCCAGCCGGATCCGCTCGGTCAGCCGCTCCAGCGCGAGCCGCGGCGCCGGCTCGGGTACGGCGCCCGCGAGCGGGCGGTTCGCCGGGCCGTCGGGGCCGAGCAGCGCGGCCCGCTCCTCGGCGGTGAGCAGGTCGGCCATGCCGAGCGGGACGTCCGGGGCCTCGGCGAACGCCCGCAGCACCGCGACGGTGTGCTCGGCCAGCCGGGCCACGGATGCGGCGTCGAACAGGTCGGGGCGGTAGACGAACCGGAGCCGGATGCGGTCCGCGTCCTCGCTGACGTCCAGCGTCAGGTCGAACTTCGCGGTGGTCAGGTCGATGGGGAAGGCCGTGCCCGTCGCCCCGCCGAGGGTGTACGCACCCTGCTCCGCGGCGGCCGAGTGCGAGAACAGCACCTGGAACAGGGGGTTGCGCGAGAGGTCCCGCTCGGGGCTCAGCTCGTCGACGACCCGCTCGAAGGGCAGGCCCTGGTGGGACAGGGCGCCCAGGACGCTCTCCCGGGTCCGGGCGAGGAGCTGCGCCGAGGTCGGGTCGCCCGACAGGTCGGTGCGGATCACCAGGGTGTTCACGAAGAACCCGACCAGCTGCTCGATCTCCGGGCGCTCCCGGTTGGCGACGACGGTGCCGATCGCGATGTCGTCCTGGCCGCTGTGGAAGGCCAGCGCCGCCTGGAACGCCGCCATCAGGGTCATGTACGAGGTGGTGTCGGCCCGGCGGCCGAGCTCCGCGAGGGCCGCCGTCAGCGGCTGGGGGAGCTCCACCGCGTGCACGGCGCCGGCGGAGGTGCGTACGGCCGGTCGCGGGTGGTCGGTGGGCAGTTCGAGCGGGGTCAGGCCGGACAGGGCCGTGCGCCAGTAGCCGAGCTCCGTGCTCTCGTCGGCCCCGCGCTGCCAGTGCGCGTAGTCGGTGTACTCGACCGGTGGTGCCACGAGGTGCGGGGGCCGGCCCTGGGCTCTGGCGCGGTAGGAGGCGCTCAGGTCGCCGGTCAGGATGTCCAGCGACCAGCCGTCCGAGACGATGTGGTGCATGGCCAGGACGAGGACGTGGTCCTCGGCGGCGATCCGCAGCAGGGTGGCCCGGAACGGGGGCGCGGCGGCCAGGTCGAAGGGGCGCAGCGCCACCTCCCGTACGGCCTCGGCGATCGCCTCGGGGCCGCCGTCGCGCACCGCCGGGGGCAGGTCGACCACCTCCAGGCCGGGTGCGTCGGAGGCGGCGAGCACGTGCTGGGCCGGTACGCCCTCCTCGTGGGTGAACACCACCCGCAGCTGCTCGTGGCGGGCGACGAGGTCCCCGATCGCGGCGCTCAGCGCGGCCGCGTCCAGCGGGCCGGTGAACCGCCAGGCCGCGGGCATCAGGTACTCGACGCCGCCGGGGTCGAGCTGGTCGAGGAAGTACAGCCGCTGCTGGGCGGCCGACAGCGGGGCCTGCGCGGGGCGCGGGTCGAGCCGGGGGATGCCGGCGGGCGCGGCGGCGGCCTTGCCGCGCAGGCGCATTTCGAGGAGCCGGCGGGCCGCGGGGGAGAGACCGCCGGGCGTCGTGGAAGCGGTGGTGGAGGGTTCGACCTGTGCAGTGGTCATCGGAAGTGCCGTCCAATCAAGGCTGGGATCGGGGCTGGATCGCTGCGGCGATCAGAAGTCGGAGGTCAGGGACAGGTCGATCTCGTCGTCGCTCATCGAGGAGATCTGGTCGATGAGCTGTCGTTCCACTTCCACGGCGAGCAGTTCGACCGTCGGGTGGTCGAACAGGTCGCGTACTTGGATCGGGCAGTCGAACGCGGTGCGCAGGCGGGACGCGGCCGCCACGGCGCGCAGCGAGTGGCCGCCGAGGGCGAAGAAGTCCTCCCGGATCCCGACCTCGGGCAGGCCCAGGACCTCGGCCCAGATCTGGGCCGTCACGACCTCGGTCGGGGTGCGCGGTGCCACGGACGCGGCGGGCGCGGCCAGGACCGGATCGGGCAGGGCGGCGGTGTCGGTCTTGCCCTGCACGGTGCGGGGCAGGGCGTCGAGCAGGACGAACGCCGCGGGCACCATGTAGCCGGGCAGCAGGGTCCGGCACCAGGCGGCCAGCGCCTCGGCGTCGAGCCCCTGGCCGGCCGCGTAGCCGACGAGGGCGCGCTCCCCGCGCAGTTCCCGGACCTGTACGGCTGCGCCGTGCACGCCCGGGTGCTGTTCCAGGACGGCTTCGACCTCGGCCGGTTCGATGCGGAAGCCGCGGATCTTGACCTGGTCGTCGGTGCGGCCGAGGAACTCCAGCTCTCCGCAGGGCAGTCGGCGGACCAGGTCGCCGGTCCGGTACAGCCGGCCGCCGGCGGCGCCGTACGGGTCGGGTACGAACCTCTCGGCGGTGAGGGCGGGCTGCCCGAGGTAGCCGCGGGCCAGCTCCGGGCCGCCGATCAGCAGCTCGCCCGGCACCCCGACGGGGACGAGCTGTCCGAGGGCGTCCACGACGTACGCCCGGCGCGAGCCCAGCGGCCTGCCGATCGCCACCCGGCCCTCGACCGGTGCGGTGACCGTGTGCGCGGTGGCCGAGATGACCGACTCGGTCGGGCCGTACGTGTTGACGACGGGCACGTCGGGGAGGTGCGCGAACCAGCGGGCCAGCGGCGCCGAGGGCAGTGACTCGCCGCCGGTGACCAGCAGGCGCAGGCTCTTGAGGTCCCCGGCGACCGTGTCGAGGCGGGCGACGATCTCCTCCCAGTAGGCGGGGGTGGCCTCCATGACCGTGACGCCCCGGGTGCGGACGGCCTCGGCGAGCTCCTCCACCGCCCACACCTCGTCCGGCCGGACCACCACCGACGCTCCCGCGCCGAGGGCGGGCAGCACCTGCTCCAGAGAGGCGTCGAAGGAGAAGGAGGCGAAGGCGAGGACGCGGTCCTCCGCCGTGATGCCGAAGAGCTCGCGGGCCGCGGCGGTGTGCGCGCCGAGTGCGTGGTGTTCGACGCCGACGGCCTTGGGGCGGCCGGTGGAGCCCGAGGTGAAGATGACGTAGGCGAGGTCGTCGGGAGCGGGGGTGTGGTGCGGGGCGTCCGGGTCGGCCACGACGGTGTCGACGGGGACGGTCCGCGGCCCGAGCCCGGCGGCCAGCGCGTGGGTCGAGGCGTCGCTGAAGACGCTGTGCACGCCCGCCTCGGCGCACATGAACCGCAGCCGGTCCTCGGGCAGCCTGGGGTCGAGCGGTACGTAGACCCCGCCGGCCCGCCAGATCGCGGCCATGGCGGCGACGGAGCGGATGCCGCGCCGCAGGCACACGCCGACCGGCGTGCCCGGCCGTACGCCGGCGGCCGCGAGGGCGCGGGCCAGCCCGCCGGTCAGGCCGTCCAGTTCGCCGTACGTCAGGCTCTCGTCCCCGCAGAGCAGCGCCACCGCGTCCGGCGCACCCGCCACCCTGAACGGCGTGGCCGGGGCGGCCGCCGTGGTGCCCGCGGCCCCGGCCAGCTCCGCGTGCTCCGCGGCGGACAGCAGCTCCAGCCGCCCGACGGCCTGCTCCGGATCGGCGACGACCGACTCCAGCACCCGGCCCACGTGCCCGGCGAACCGGGTGACCGTGGCTGCGTCGAAGAGATCGCTCGCATACTCCACGTTCAGCGCGAAGCGGTCCGGATAGAGCAGGAAGGTGGCGGTCAGGTCGAACTTGGCCGAACCCCACGGCAGGACGAAGTGCTCCACCTCCAGGCCCTCGACCCGCGGCCCGCCGGCGGCGCTCTCCTGTACGTCGAACATCACCTGGAACAAGGGGTTGCGGGACGGGTCCCGCTCCGGCCGCAGCTGCTCCACCAGCCGCTCGAACGGCACCTCCTGGTGGTCGAAGGCCCCGAGCACCGACTCCCGGACCCGGCCCAGGAACTCCGCGAACGAGGGCGCGCCCGACAGGTCCCCGCGCAGCACCACCGTGTTCACCAGCAGCCCCACCAGCCGCTCCAGCTCCACCTGGCCGCGGCCCGCGACCGGTGTGCCCACCGCCACGTCCTGCTGCCCGGACCAGCGGCCCAGCACGATCTGCACCACGGCCAGCAGCACCGTGAACCGGGTCACCCCGTGCCGGCGGGCCAGCTCGCCGAGGGCGGCCTCCAACTCCTTCGGCAGGTCGATCTCGACGGCCCCGCCCCGCCCCGACCAGCCCGCCGGACGCGGCCGGTCCGTCGGCAGCTCCAGTACGGGTACACCGGCCAGGGCCCGCTCCCAGTACGCCAGCTGCCGCTCGAGCACCTCGCCGGCCATCCGGTCGCGCTGCCAGACCGCGAAGTCCCCGTACTGGACGGGTACGGGCGGCAGTCCGGCCGGGCGCCCGGCCACGCGGGCGGCGTACGCCTGCGCCAGCTCGCCGATGATCACGTCCTTGGACCAGCCGTCGGTCGCCACGTGGTGGAAGGCGATGACGGCGACGTGGTCCTCGGGGTCCAGCTCCCACACCCCCGCCCGCAGCAGCGGCGGACCGGCCAGGTCGAAGCGGCGGGTGGCGTACGGGACGGCCACCTCCCGGAGCCGGGCCAGCCGTACGGCCTCGTCGTCGCCGGGCGGGGCCGACTGCCACACCAGCGGTACGCGGACCCCGTCGACCACCCGCTGCGCCGGGCGGCCGTCCACCTCGACCAGGGCGGTCCGCAACGCCTCGTGCCGGGCCACCACCTCGTCGAGGGCGCCCTGCCAGGCGTCCCGGTCGAGCCCGCCGCGCATCCTCCAGGAGAACCACAGCACGTACTCGTCGCCGACGTCGGACATGCGGTCCAGGAACCACATCCGCTCCTGCGCGAAGGACAGCGGCAGCGGCCCCGAGCGGTCCACGGGGACGACGGTCGCGGCGCCCGCCTGCCGGGCGGCGGCCACCAGCGGGCCGAACTCGCGGATGCGGGGGTTCTCGAACAGGGTGCGCAGCTCCACCTCGCGGCCGAGCCGCTCCGCGATCCGGGACACGGCCATCGTCGCGAGCAGGGAGTGGCCGCCCAGGTCGAAGAACCCGTCGTCGATGCCGACCCGGTCCACGCCCAGCACCTCGGCCCAGATGGCGGCGACCACCTGCTCGGTGGCGTCGCGCGGCGCGAGGAACGCGGGGCCGCCCGCGGCCGCCCGGTCCCGCTCCGCCCGCTCCCCGTCCGGGCGGGCGGCGGGCAGGGCGGCCCGGTCGAGCTTGCCGGAGGCGTTCACGGGGAGCGCTTCGAGCTCGACGAAGTCCGCGGGCACGGCGTAGTGCGGCAGCCGGCCGGCGCAGAACGACCGCAGTACGACGGGCTCCACCGGGCCGCCGGGACCGGCCACCACGTAGCCGGTCAGGCTCTTGCCGCCCTGGGCGTCCGCGCCGACGGCCACCGCGGCGGCCACCACGCCCGGGCACTGCGCCAAGGCCGCCTCCACCTCGCCGAGTTCGATGCGGAAGCCGCGGATCTTGACCTGGTCGTCGGTGCGGCCGAGGAACTCCAGCTGCCCGCAGGGCAGTCGGCGGACCAGGTCGCCGGTCCTGTAGAGCCGCCCGCCGTCACCGCCGTACGGATCGGGGACGAACTTCTCGGCGGTGAGGGCAGGTTGGCCGAGGTAGCCGCGGGCCAGTTCCGGGCCGCCGATCAGCAGCTCGCCGGGCTCGCCGACCGGTACGAGCTCGTCGTGCGCATCGACCACGTACGTCCGGCGGGAGCCCAGCGGGCGTCCGATCGGCACCCGTTCGGCGTCCCCGGCCGAGCCGATCTCGTGCGTGGTGGCGGTGACGGTGGTCTCGGTCGGGCCGTACGCGTTGAGCACCCGTACGTGCGGGGCCCGCGCCTGCCAGGCGGCCAGTGCCGCGGCCGGGACGGACTCCCCGCCGAGGATCAGCAGGCGCAGCGGGGCCAGCGAGGCCGCGGTGCGGTCGGTGAGCGAGAAGGCCAGCTCGGCCCAGTAGGTGGGCGGCAGGTTCAGGACGGTGATCCCGTGCCGCTCGACCACCGAGGGGAGCTGCGCGGGCAGCCACTGCTCGTCCGGCCGGACCACCAGGGTGGCCCCGCAGCCGAGGGCGGTCAGCAGCTGGTCCAGCGAGGCGTCGAACGAGAAGGACGAGAAGGCGAGTACCCGGTCCCGGGCGGTGATCCCGAACTCCGCGCGGACGGCGTCCACATGGGCGGCGATCGCGCCGTGCTCGATGCCGACGGCCTTCGGGCGGCCGGTCGAGCCCGAGGTGAAGATGACGTACGCGAGGTCCTGCGGATCGGGGGTGTGGTGCGGGGCGGCACCGTCGGGCCCGGCCTCCTCCACCCGGAGCACCTGCGGGCCGAGCGCGGCGGCCAGTTCGCCGGTCGCGGCATCGGTGAGTACGCAGTGCAGCCCGGCCTCTTCGGCCATGAACCGCAGCCGCTCCTCGGGGAGCGCGGGATCCAGGGGTACGTAGACCCCGCCGGCCCGCCAGATCGCGGTCATCGCGGCCACGGACCGGATCCCGCGCTTCATGCACACGCCCACCGGGGTTCCCGGGCCGACGCCGGTCGCCCGCAGTGCCGTGGCCAGGCCGCCGCCGAGGGCGTCCAGTTCGCCGTAGCGCAGGCTCTCCTCCCCGCACACCAGGGCCACCGCGTCGGGCGCGCCCGCCACGGTGAACGGCGCCGCCGCGGCCGGCCCGGGGCGCCCCGAGCCCGCCAGCTCGACCAGGCGGCGGCGCTCCTTGCCGGGCAACGGCGCGAGCCGGCCGGCGAGTTCGGCCACCGGGGTTCCCGGCGCGGCCGTCACCGCACGCAGGAGTTCAACGTAGCCCTCGGTGAAGCGGACCATCGTGCTCTCGTCGAACAGGGCCGTGGAGTACTGGAGCCGGGCCGCGATGTCGCCGTTGGCGCGCAGGCTCAGGTCGAGGAACACGTCCAGCGGCGTGCCCGTCAGCGGGGTCCGCACCAGGTCGACGTCCAGATCGTCCAGACGGGCCGCCGAGGGGACGGTGTTGAGCAGCGTGAAGGAGGCCTGCGCGAGCGGGTGGCGGGACAGGTCGCGCTCGGTGACCACCTCGCCGACCACCCGGTCGAACGGGGCCTCGGAGTGCGAGAAGTCCCGCAGGGCCCCCGACCGGACCCGGCTCAGCAGGGCGGCGAAGGTCGGATCGCCGGACAGGTCGGTGCGCAGCACGATCGTGTTGACGAACGGGCCGATGAGGCCCGCCACTTCGGCGCGCCCGCGGTCGGCCAGGGTGGTGCAGACGGCGATGTCGGAGCGGCCGGAGTAGCGCCCCAGCAGGGCCTGGTACACGGCGAGCAGCAGCATGTAGCGGGTCGCGCGCTGCTCGCGTGCCACTCGGTCGACCTCGGCGACCAGCTCGGCCGGCAGCTCGAAGCGGACCACGTCACCGGAGCCGTCCCAGAACGCCGGCCGCGGCCGGTCCGCGGGCAGCGCGAGCGGGGCGACACCGGCGAGCCGCTCGCGCCAGTACCCGAGCAGGCGCTCCATGCGCGGCCCGCCCAGCCGCTCGGCCTCGGTGCGGGCCACATCGGTGTACTGGAGGGCGGGCGCGTCCACCGCCTCGCCCCGGTAGCCGGCGTCCAGTTCGCGCAGCAGCACGTCCCACGACCAGCCGTCCACCGCGATGTGGTGGACCACCAGGAGCAGCACGTGCTCGTCGGGCCCGAGGCGGGCGAGCGTGGCCCGCAGCGGGTGCTCCTTCGCCAGGTCGAGCGGGCGCGCCAGCTCCCGGTCGAACAGCTCCTCGGTGCTGCCGGCCTCCGTCCGCGCCAGCCGGGTGCGGCCCGCCGGGTCCACCACGGGCACGGGCTCGCCGTCGACGGCCGTGAACCGGGTGCGCAGCACCTCGTGCCGGTCCACGATGCCCGCCAGCGACCGCTCCAGGGCCGGGACGTCGAGGGCGCCGCGGATGCGCAGGGCCAACGGGAGCAGGGACTCGGCGGAGCCTCCGGTGAGCTGGTCGAGGAACCACAGCCTCCGCTGCGCGAACGACACTCCGTCACCGTCACGTACGACGTCACCGTCACGTACGACGCCGCCGGCTTCGATGCCGTGCCTCGCCGCTCCGCCGTGCGCTGCGACAACCTTCACTGTGGGCCTCCAAGCGGTGTTTTCCTCAACACTGCTGTCTGCGGAGATCCGTCAGTAGGGAAGAAGACGCAGCCGCGCACGCAGCCGCCGGGGGGTAGAACGCGCAACGGCGGCCCCGCACGGCCTGCTGAACCGCCGTGCGCGCCGCCGGTACGCGTCGCTCCGTTCGTGCGTGTGGCCCTGCTCCGGTCAGCCCTCGTCCACCGCCACGAAGCGCAGCTCGGAGGTGTACGCCTCGCCCCGGTCGTCGGTCAGCCAGGCCTGTTCGGGGCTCGGCAGCATCTCGGTGAACACGGCCCGGCCCTCCGGCTCCTTGCGGGCCATCCTGCGGACCGCCTTGGCCAGGATGTTGACGTACACCGGGCTGTCGAAGTCCACGTAGAACGGGCGGGTCTCGGTCGGCAGCACGACGAACACGAACCGCGGCAGTTCGCGCCGCTCCCGCCACTGCCGGGCCCGTACGAACCGGCGGGCCTCGTCCTTCTCCTCGGCGAAGTCCATGTCCGACGGCGGCAGCCGCCAGGTCTCGCGGGCCACGACGAGGCGGTCCACCGTGACCCGGGGGGAGTGCTCGGCCGCGTCCGGCAGGATCTGGAACAGGTCCATCGCCAGGGTGGTCAGCACGTGCGAGAACACGTCCACCGCAGGGAACTCGGACCCGTCGGGCAGCACCACCGCCAGCTCGCCGTCCGTCCGTTCGGCAACGGTCACGTCGGCGCTGAGCACGGTGCGGGGCCGGCCCGGATCGGCGGTGAAGTCGACGAGGGCGACGTAGTAGTCCTCGGGGCGGACCAGGGAGTGCCGGATCCGCGCCGACAGCCGCGAGCGGTGCTCCTTGGGCAGCAGCGGCATCAGCCGCGGACCGGGATGGTCCCGGTCGGTGAGCCGGAGCAGCTCCTCGGCGTCCGGATGCTGGTTGACGAACAGCGAGGCGCCCAACGTGTTGGCCGCGACGTGCAGTTCACCGAGGACCAGCTCGAAGTCACCGCGGGCCACGGCCTGTTCCCCGGACGCGGCGATCATGATGTCCGGGCTGAGGTAGCGGGCGGCGGTCCAGCCGCCGCCCGGGCCGCCGAACTGCTCGGCAACGGGCCCCGCGACAACCTCCAGCGGCAGCCTGACCCGGCGGGTCCCCGGGGGCGGCGACAGGATGGCGTCCCAGCGCCTGCGGAACTCCTGCTGGAGATCGGCGGACTCCGTACGGGCCGCGCCGTGCAGGATCGGCATGCAGGCGAACCAGAACGCGGCCAGGTCGACCGGTCCCTGCGCGGCGAGCCGGCGGTACACCTCGCGCGCCCTGGCCATCACCGCGTCGGCGAGCCGGGCGGTGAGCCAGCCGGCGCTGGTCAGCAGCGGGTCCAGCGGGGCGAGGGCCTCGTGCACGGTCCGCCCGAGGGTGGCGGTCGCCGCCCGCCGGCAGTCGGAGTACACCAGGGCCCGGCAGGGCGCCGTACCGGCCGCCTTCTCGCGTACGGCGGCGGTCTCGGTCAGCGCGACGAACTCGCCCTCCAGCTCCGTCAGCGCGGCCACCAGGGCCTCGGGCCCGTCCGCCTCGCCCACCCGGTCCCGGCCCCGCTCCAGGGCGTCCAGGGCGGCCAGGCCGGGTGCGCGCAGCTCCGCGTCCCCGACCCGGTCCAGCCAGGCCCGCAGGTGCCGCTCGGGGCGGGCGTCGGCGGGCACCTCGAGCTTCCACACCACCCACCGGCGGGCGACCAGGTCGGCCAGGACCGCGGACACGTCCACGTCCGGCAGCGCGGCACGGATCTCCCGCGCGGGGCGTACGCCGTCGCACAGCGCGAGCACGGCGCGCGCCTCCTCGCCGAGGGCCTGGCGCGGCCGGCCCGGCACCGTCACGTCCATCCCGGACTGGCGGACGAACGGCACGCGCCGGGGCGCCACCCACTCCCGCATCTCCGGGTCGCTGTCGATCCGCGCGGCCAGGGCGTCGATCGCCCAGCTGGCGAAGTACACCTCCGATCCGGCGATCAGGCCGGTGCCGGGGGCGCCGGCGTCGACGCGGACGCCCTGCGCGGACAGGTCCCAGCGGCCCCAGCCGACGGGGCCGAAGAACCCGATGGTGTCGTTCTTGACGCAGAACCGCTGCCAGTAGTGGGCGACCAGTTCCTCGCGCTGGCGGGGCATGCTGGTACGGCCCGCCGCGGTCGGCGTCCAGTTCAGGAAGGGCGTGATCCCGGAGCCGAGGACCGGGCGGTTCTGCCAGGCCACCGCCTCCCGGAAGGCGGGCGTCCGGGCGATCTCCTGGAGCGTGTGCGCCACCTCCACCTGGGCGTCGGCGAACAGGGCCGTGAACTCACCCCACCGCTCACCGGCCAGGGCGGCCGGGCCGGTCGAGCCGTCGCCGGGCTCGAACTTGTCGGCGGCCGCGGCCAGCCCGTCCGGGGCCAGCCGCAGCACGCCCCCGACCGGAAAACCCGCCCCGCGCAGGGCGAACTGGTCCCAGAGCCGCCAGCGGCCGCCGGGCACGTAGGTATCGGTCATGGCCGGCCCCTCATGCCTGGACGAAGTCGGCGTGGACCACGTCGGCGAGGTCCGCGGGCGAGGGGTAGGCGAAGACCAGGGCCACCGGGACCTCCGCCCCCAGTGCCTCCTCGAGCCGTGCGGTGATCCGGAACGCGGTCAGCGAATCGCCGCCCCATTCGTAGAAGTCGCTCTGCTCGTCGAGGTCGGCCACCCCCAGGGTCTCGCGGTAGATCGAGACGACCAGTTCGGTCAGGGCGGCGCCGGTCAGCTGCGCGGTCAGGTTCTGGGTCTCGGCCACGGTCGCGGTCATGAGATCTCCTCCAGGAGCGTACGGGTGGTGTGAGTGGTGGGGGTGGTGCGAGTCGTGTGCGTAGGTCGGTCGGTACGGGATGCTGTGGCAGCTGTGGCCGCCGCCGTCAGGGCCGCCGTGGTGTTGCCACCGGAGACGACGGCGACGGAGCGGCCGGTGCCGCGTCCCGCCCGTATCGCCCCGGCCAGGGCGACGGCGCCGGACGGTTCGGCCTCGATCCCGCGCCGCCGCAGCAGCGCGGCCGCGGCGAGGATCTCCGCGTCGGACACGGTGACCAGGTCGTCGACCCGGTCCCGGATGACCGGATAAGGCACCGCCCCCGGCTGCTGCCCGCGCAGCCCGTCGGCGACGGTGTCACCGGGCGCCAGCCGTACGGGGTGCCCCGCGGCCAGGGACCGGGCGTAGCGGGGGGTGCCGGCGGGCTCGACGCCCACCACCCGCACCGGGTGCCCGTACGCGGCGAGGCAGACCCCCGCGAGCAGCCCGCCCCCGCCGGTCGGCACGTACACGGTCTCGGCGTCGGGCGCCTCGGCGAGGATCTCCAGGCCGACCGTGCCCTGCCCGGCGACCACCAGCTCGTGGTCGGAGGAGGGCACGAGGACCGCCCCCGTCTCCTCGGCCAGCGCCTGCGCCCGGGCGTCGCGCTCGGCGACGCCGCCGGGCACGCTGACCGTCCGTCCGCCGAGGGCCCGGATCAGGGCGATCTTCGCGGGCTGCGCGCCACCGGCCAGCACCACGGTCACCTCGGCGCCGAGCCCGGCCGCCAGCCGGGCCAGCGCGATGCCGTGGTTGCCGGAGGAGCCGGTGACGATCCGCCGGGCCCCCAGCGCCAGGACCGCGTTGGCGGCGCCGCGCAGCTTGAACGACCCGCCGTACTGGAGGTGTTCGGCCTTCAGCAGCAGCCGCCGGCCCGTCCGGTGGCGGTCGGGCGCGGGCAGCCCCGGCAGCAGCGGGGTGCGCCGGACATGGCTGGCGATCCGTGCGGCGGCGGCCTCCACGTCGGCCGGTCCGAGCGGTCCGAGCGGGCCGAGCCGGCCGCGCACGGCGCCGGCCGGTCCGCCGGACGTGGCGGACACGGCGGCCATGACGGGTGCGGCGGGCGCCGCGGGTGCGGTGGTCATGACCGGCCTCCTGTCTGCGAGAGGGCCCGGCGGTCGGCCTTCCCGCCACGGGTGGTGGGCAGTTCCGCCAGCCGTACGAACCGCCGCGGCATCAGGTGCGGGGGCAGACCGGCGGCCAGGCGCGCGCGCAGCGCGGCGTCGGTGGTGCCCGCCAGGTCCCCCGTGACGTGGGCGACGAGGAACACCCGCCCCTGCGCGTCGGTCTCGCTGGTGACGACCGCCCCCGTGACCCCGGCGTGGGACAGCAGCGCCCCTTCGACCTCGGCCGGGTCGACGCGGTACCCGCGGATCTTCACCTGCCGGTCGCCGCGCCCCAGGTACTCCAGCCCGTCGGGACCCGTCCGGGCCAGGTCGCCGGTGCGGTACAGCCGTGCACCCGGCGGCCCGAACGGGTCCGGTACGAAGCACTCGGCCGTACGGGCGGCCCGCCCACGGTAGCCGCGGGCCACGCCCGCCCCGCCGATGTACACCTCCCCGACGTCCCCGTCGGGCACCGGTGCCATCCCGGCGTCCAGGAGCCGTACGACCACCCCGTCGATCGGGGTGCCGACGGTGTCGGTCAGGACGTCCGGCCGGGCCGGCACGGCGTAGCGGGTCGAGGTCATCGTGCACTCGGTCGGGCCGTACTGGTTGACCAGGCTGCCCCGCACCAGCGGCCGCCCCCCGGCCGCCAGGAACGGCCGCAGCGACTCGCCGCTGGAGACCACGAGGCGGACCCCGGCGAGCAGCCGGGCCCCGTTCGGCTGCCCGGCCAGGAACGACAGGAACGACGGCGTCGTGCTCAGCACCGCGCTCACCCCGTGCTCCCGCACCACGGCGCCGAACTCCTCGGGCCGCAGCAGCGCCGAGCGCGGCACCACCACCAGCCGTCCGCCCGCCAGCAGCGGGGCGAAGGTGTCCCGCAGGGAGGCGTCGTAGCCGAGCGGGGCGAGCTGGAGGGCCACGGTGTCGGGCCCCAGCCCGTAGTCGCGGGCGATGAAGCGCAGGTACGAGTCCAGGCCGCGGTGCTCGACCAGGACGGCGCTGGGCTCCCCGGTGCTCCCTGAGGTGTGGCTGACGTAGGCGAGCGAGCGCCCGCCGAGCGGCCCGCCCGGCCCCCCGTCCGCACCGGCCGTACTCCCGGGCCGGTCCAGCAGGACGGGCGGCCCCGGAACCGGCAGGTCGAGCCCGCCCGCCAGCGCCGAGGTGGTCACCAGCAGCTCCGCGCCGCCGCTGCGGGCCAGCGCCGCCAGCCGGGCCGGCGGCTGCTCCGGGTCCAGGCCCAGGAACGCCGCGCCGCAGCGCACCACGGCCGCCGGTGCCACCACGGCGTCCACGCCGCGCTCCACGGCCACCGCGCACACCGTCTCCGGCCGGGCGCCGCGGGCCCGCAGCACCGCCGCGAGGGCGTCGATGCGGGCGGTGAGCTCCGCGTACGTCACCTCGCCGGCGGGGGTGGTGACGGCGACCCGGTCAGGGGCGAGGGCGGCGTGCGCGGCGATGTCGTCGACGAAGGTCCGCATCACGCGCTCCCGTCCGCGGGCTGCGAGACGTCGGTGGCGGTCCGGTCGAGAGCGGTCTGCTCGGCGCCGGCCTGCTCGACGACCGTCTGGTCGACGGCGACGAAGCGCAGCTCCGAGGTGAACGTGTCGCCCTGGTCGTCGGTCAGCCAGGCCTGCTCCGGGGTCGGCAGCATCTCGCTGATCTTCAGCTTGGCCCCGGGGTCCTTGCGGGCCAGCCTGCGGGCGGCCTTCGCGAGGATGGTCAGGTACACCGGGCTGTCGAAGTCAACGTAGAACGGTCGGGGTTCGGCCGGCGAGACCACGAACACGAAGCGCGGCAGGTCGTGTTCCTCGCGCCAGTGCCGGGCCCGTACGTACCGCCTGGCCTCGGACTTCTCGTCGGCGAAGGTGAGTTCGGAAGCCGGGAAGGCCCAGGTCTCGCGCGCCACCACCATCTTGTCGATGCTGATCCGCGGCGTGTGGTCGCCCTCCGGGCGCAGCGTGAACCGGTCCATGACGCGCTGGGTCAGGGTGTTCGCGTACACGTCGAGCAGGTCGAACGCGGCGCCGTCGGGCAGGACCGCCGTCAGCCGGCCGTCCCGGTCCTCCACCGCGACGTCGGCGCACAGGACCGTGCGCGGGCGGTGCGGGTCGCCGGTGTCGTCGACCAGCGAGACGTAGTAGTCCTGCGGCCGGTCCAGCGACGGCCTGCTGCGCGTCGACCACTTCAGCGGCAGCTCCTTGGGCAGCATCGGCAGCAGCCGCGGCCCGGGGAAGTCGCGGGTGGTCTCCGCGATGAGCTCGTCGCGGTCGGGGTGCTGGTGGACGAAGAGGGAGGCGCCCATCGTGTTGAGCGCGCTGTGCATCTCGCCCAGCACCATCTCGAAGTCGCCGCGGGCCACGGCGTCCGCGTTCTCGGCCAGCAGCAGCACGTCCGGGCTGAAGTAGCGGGCCAGCGACCAGCCCGCGCCGGGCTCCTCGAACTCCGCCCGCACCTGCTCGGCGATGTCCGCCGAGGACACCCGTACCCGGCGCGCCCCCTCGGGCACGGCCAGGATCCGCGCCCATTTCGCGCGCAGCTCCGCCTGGACGGCGTCGAGGTCCCGGCCCGCCTCCGGGTACGGCGAGGGCAGACAGCCCAGCCACATCGACCCCAGGTCCACCGGGCCGGCCGCCCGCAGCCTCTCGTACACCTCGCGGAGCCGTGCCCCGACCCGCTCGGCGAACCGGTTGGTCAGCCAGCGCGCCGCCGTCAGGCACTGGGCGAGCGGGGTGAGCTCGTCCAGCAGGGCGGTGCCGAGGGTCGCCGTCGCCGCGCGCCGGGCGTCCGAGTACACGAGCCCCCGGCAGGGCGCGGTCCGCTCGCCCTTGGAACGCTGGGCGTCGGTGGCGGTCAGCGCCGCGAAATCGGTCTCCAGGGCGCCGATCGCCGAGGTCAGCGCCTCGGCGTCCAGACCGGCCGCCTGGACGGCGTCCCGCCCGCGCTCCAGGACGGCCAGCTTCTCCAGGGCCGGCTCCCGCAGCGCCGGATCGCCGATCCGCTCCAGGACGGCCCGCAGCTCCCGCTCCGGGTAGGTCCCCGTCGGCACGTCGAGGCGCCAGTGCACCCACCGCTTGGCCAGCAGCCACTGCACGGTCTCGGTCGCCTCCGCCACCGGGACCCCCAGCGCCTCCGCGATCGCGGCCACCGGCCGGGTCCCGTCGCACAGGTCCAGTACGGCCCGGGCAGTCTCGCCGACGGGCTGCGGAGGCCGGCCCGGCAGATGCACGGACAGGCCCTCGGCCCGTACGAAGGACACCCGGCGCGGAGGTATCCAGGCCCGCAGCGCGGGGTCCGCGTTCAGCGACTT
This sequence comes from Streptomyces sp. NPDC031132, assembly GCF_055570595.1. Lineage (NCBI taxonomy): Bacteria > Bacillati > Actinomycetota > Actinomycetes > Kitasatosporales > Streptomycetaceae > Streptomyces > Streptomyces sp. NPDC031132. The sequence continues at coordinate 53,525 of NZ_JBVIGX010000016.1, read as the reverse complement.
GGCCAGGGCGTCGATGGCCCAACTGGCGAAGTAGACCCGCGAGTCGGCGAGGAACCCGCCGGAGCCGGGGTCGACCTGCACCCCGTCGGTGGCGAGATCCCAGCGGCCCCAGCCGACCGGGCCGAAGAACCCGATGGTGTCGTTCTTGACGCAGAACCGCTGCCAGTAGTGGGCGACCAGTTCCTCGCGCTGGCGGGGCATGCTGGTACGACTCGCCGCGGTCGGCGTCCAGTTCAGGAACGGCGCGATGCCGGTGCGCAGCACGGCCGGGTTCTGCCAGGCCACGGCGGCCCGGAAGCGCGGCGAGGCCGCGATGTCCTGGAGCAGCTCGGCGGTGCGGACGGCGCCGGTGTCGAAGGCCCCCGTGAACGCCTCCCAGTCCGGGCCGGCGAGGGTGTCGCCCGGCCCGAACTTGTCCGCGGCGAGGGCGAGTCCGGGCGGAGCCATGCGCAGGACCCCCTCGGCCGGGAAGCCCGGACCGCGGAGTGCGAAGTGCTCCCACAACCGCCACCCGCCGGTGGGCAGGTGCACGGTCTCTGGGGTGTCCGACATGGCGGAGCTCCTTCCAGCCTGATGGGGTGGCGTGGCCGGCGGCGCTGTACCTCTCGGACGCCACCCTGGCTGCCCCGAACACTGCCGCCGCGCAGGCCGGCGCCACCAGGGAAGGAGCGGCAGCACCGACCGCCGGTCCTTCTGCGCGTTTGTCCCTATGGCGGCCCGGGCCCCGGCGTCACGCTGTGACCCGTCGAGACCGAAGAACTCCGGGAGGACCGAAGCCATGAGTGACACCGACGAGAGCGGCTACCGGGTCGTGCGCAACGACGAGGAGCAGTACTCCATCTGGCGTGCGGACCGCGAGCTGCCGGCGGGCTGGCACGCCGAGGGGACGACGGGCACCCGGCAGGAATGCCTGGACCACATCGGCACGGTGTGGACGGACATGCGCCCGGCGAGCCTGCGCCGCAGGATGGCGACGGCCTGAACGGGGGCTTGAACGGGGGCTTGAACGGGGGCCTGAACGCCGGTCGGCGAGGCTGAGGCGCGGGGGGACCGAGCCCCGCCGACCGGTCCCCCCGCAGTCCTCAGCGAGGACTGCGGACCTTGAGGTCCAGGGCGCGGACCCGATCCTGGGCCTGCGGGTGCATCTTCAGCAGCAGGTCCTCGTCGACGACGCCGTTGCGCTGCCATATGGTGCAGAGCGTCTCCAGCGCGGCTTCGGCGACTTCCGGCTCTTCGTCGGCCGCGGCATGCACCAGGGCTTCCACCACCGGCCTGGCGTCGAGTCCTGCGACCGCCCGTGCGATCCGGGCCCGGTGCGCGGCAGGCAGGGCCCGGTCGGCGAGCGCGTGCAGGACGTCCGCGGTGTCACGGGAATCCTGGCAGGGCAGCACCCCCGGCACGTAGACGAGCTGCGTGCCCACGATGATCAGGTACTGCAGGGGCACGGGCAGCGCGACCGGCAGCAGCGGGGCCAGCGGAAGCACGACCATCCAGCCGCCGCGTATCCGCTCGACACCTCACTGAGCATCCCCACTTCAGCCGGCTGTTTCCACTCGCCGGGACCTCCTTGACGGTCACGGCGCAGCGCATGTGAGGGCAAGTCTGACGCGCCGGCAGGACATGCCCGCAGGGCGCCCCGCGAAGTCCCGCCGGGCAGGACTCTGCGGACACCCCCTAGTTGCCGGGGACGGGCCGGCTGCCCGGGGCGAGCGTGGCCAGGTAGTCGTCCAGTGTGCGGTGCGGGGTCCAGCCCTGGGACCGGGCCCGGGTCAGGTCCAGGACCACCGGGTGGGCCAACTGGTCCACCGCGTAGCGGCTGAGGGCGGGTTCGCCGCGGCGCGCGAGCGCCTCCGCGGCGCGGGCCGCCGTACGGGCCACCCCCACCGGGAGGTGCCGGATCCGGGCGGGGACGCCGTGCGCGTGCAGGACCCTGCGTACGGCGGCGTCGCGCGCGTAGGGCGCCGCGTCGGCCACGTTGTACGCGCCCGGGGCCCATCCGGAGGCCGCCGCGAGCGCGGCACCGGCCAGGTTCTCCACCGCCGTCAGGCTGAGCGGGACGTCCGGACCCGGCAGCAGCAGGGTCCCGGCCCGGACCCGGGAGAGCAGCCGGGGCAGCAGGGTGCCGTCGCCGGGGCCGTAGACGGCCCGCGGCCGCAGCACCACCGCCCCCGCGGCGAGCGCGAGGGCCTCGCCCGCCGCCTTGGTGCGGCCGTAGGCGTTCAACTGCCCGGCGCGCGGGTGGTCCTCGCGGACCAGGGTGCGGTCGCGGCGCGGATCGTAGACGCTGGCACTGCTCACCCAGACCACGGGCCGGTCGCCGGCGGCCTGCAGCAGCCGTTCGGTGCCGCTGACGTTGACCGCGTACATCTCCGCCTCCGCGGGGGAACCGGGGGCCGGGTCGCCGACCGCCGCCGCGCAGTGCACGACGACGTCGACCCCGGCCAGGTCCGGCAGTTCGCGTGCCGCATCCCAGAACCGGTGCTCCCCGACGGGCCCGGGCCGCCGCCCCAGGCACACCACCTCGGCCCCGCCCGCCACGGCGGCCCGCGCCACGTGCCCCCCGCAGAACCCGCTCCCCCCGGTGACGGCAACCCGCAGCCTGCCCGCGGCCTTCCGGCCCACCGAACGCTCCCGGGCTGCGCGGTCCGCGGCGGCGGCATCGGTGGCCCGGGCCGTGCGGCCGGCACCGGCTGCTCCCGCCGTACGGCGCGCGTCGGTCGTACCGGTGGCGCCGGTGGTGCGGTTCGTGTCGACGGCCCCAGCCGTCCGCCCAGCCTCATCTGCACCGGCTGCGCGTGCTGCACCGGCCGCACCGGGTGCATGGCGCGCGCCGGTCGTACCGGTGGCGGTACGAGCCGCACGGGTGTCGGAGGCCACGGCCGTACGCCGGGTCCCGGCTTCACCAGCCGCGCGGGCCACACGGGCGTTGCGGGGAGCACTGGCCGTCCGCGACGCATCAGCCGCGGGCCCTTCGGCCGTACGGGGATCGCCGGTCGTACCGGTCGCCGTTCCGGCGGCGCGAGCCGTGCGGTGCGCGTCGGTGGTGTGCGCGGGGCCGGTCGCTGCGGGTCGGGCTCCGGATCCGGTGAGGTCGGTCCGATCGGCGTTCATGCGGTGGCCTTCACGGTCAGCAGGCGCCAGCCGGGCAGGGCGGCGCGGCGGTCGACCCGGGCACGGGTCACCACCGGCCGGTACGGGGCCAGGGCCGCCAGGGCGTCGGCCAGTTGGATGCGGGCCAGGCGGGCCCCGGGGCAGGCGTGTGAGCCGGCGCCGAACACCAGGTGGGCCAGGGCCGGTTCGGCCGGGGCGAGGGCGTCCGGGTCGCGGTGGTGTGCCTCTGCGGCGTGCCGGGCGACCAGCAGCAGCCGGTCGCCGCTGCGGACCGGGCAGCCGCCGACCGTCCCGTCGGCCGCCGCCACCCGGGGCAGCAGCGGCGAGGCCGCGGTGACCCGCAGCAGCTCGTCGGCCAGCCGGAGCCGCAGCGCGGGGTCCGCGGCCTGGTCCCACAGACCGGCGTCGGCGCACCACGCCACCGCCCGCGGCAGCGCGGCCACGGTGGTGTTGACGGCGGCCACCGCCACCATCGCCCCGAGCGCATCGCCCCCGGCCGCCCGCTCGGCCAACGACGAGGGCAGAGCCGAGGCGGCCCGGATCGGCTGCTCGTCGGCGGCTGCCGGTCCGCCCGCGAAGCCCTGGGCGGCGTCGGCCTCGTCGGCGCGCGGGGCGCCGGGAGCCCACCGTGACGAGCCGGTCGATGCCGCAGGAAGCACCGGGGCATCGCTCGACGGCGGCAGGACCGAGGCGGTGCGGTGCGGCTCGGACTGCTGCTCGGCAGCGGCTGCCGTTCCGCCGCGAAGGTGCCGGCCGGCTCCGGCCCCGACGGTGCGGGGGACGCGGTGGGTCGCCGGGGACGAGCCGGCGGACACGGCGGGATGCACCGGGGCATCGCCCGAGGCCGGCGGGGTCGCGGGGGTGCGCTGCGGCCGCGACAGCTGCTCGGGGGCGGCGGCCGGGCCGCGTCGAGCGTGCTCGGCAGCTTCCGCGCCACCGGCGCTTGCTGTCAAAAGTGACGGCACGGGGCCGTGCGCGGCATGAGGGCAGCCGGGCGCGGGTGTGGGGGGCTGCGCGTCGAGGGGGCGGGCCAGGAGGGACTGGAGCGTGCGGGCCGTGCGGGCGGCAGCTGCGTGCGTGCCCGGGCGGTGGGGCCCCGGCAGGTGGGTGCGCACCGAGGCGGCCGCGGCATCAGCGGCGGCCCGTGCCACCGCCACCGGGTCGGCGTCCGAGCCCAGCAGTCGGCACACCACCGAGCCGGCCAGCTCCCGTGCGAGCGCGACCATGTCGACCTCGCCGCCCTGCGCGAGCGGCGCCAGCCGGAGGGCGAGCAACGGCTGCCACACTGCGCGCAGTTGTTCCACGCCGGCGGCACCGAGTTCCTCAGCGAGCCCCCGCCGGTCCGCGCGGTGCCCGCTGCCCTCCTGATCGAACAGCACTCCGCCGGTGGTGCCGGCCCCCGTGGGGTCGAGCTCCGCCGACCCTGCGAGCCCTGTCCGGCCGAGGTCCGCCGATCTGGCGAGCGCGGCGGGTGCCCCGCTGCCGGTGGCGCCGGCCGTCATACGGTCAGCCACGGTGTCGGGCTCACCCGACCCTGCGAGCGCTGCATGTGCGGCACTGACCGTGCGGTCGGGCTCCGCCGAGCCGATGTCGGCTGCCGTGCGGTCAGGCTCCGCCGACCCCGCAAGCGCCGCGCCGGCCCCCGCACGGTCGCGCTCCGTCGGCCCTGCGGGCTTCGGGCTGGACGGGGCCGGAGGCGGTGTCAGGGCCGTGCGGGCCGCCGCGCCCGTGGTGCCGGGGGCCGCGCGGTCCAGGGGGAGGCGGGTCAGGGCTTCGCGGTAGGCCGCGGCGTCGTGGATCAGCAGCGTGCGCCCGAGGCGTCGTACGGGGCGGCCGCGGGTGGCGGCGAGCAAGGCGAACAGCAGCGGGTGGCTGCGTACGTACACCCGGCGGTCGCGCCGCCGGGCCCGGGACGGGGTCACCGGGTCCCCCTCAGGCGGGCCGCCGCCAGCGCCGAGGCCGCCGCGCGGTCGGGTTTGCGGGAGCGTCCCGCCAGCGGGATCCGCGCGAACAGCACGGCGTCGGGACGGGCGGAGCCCATCCGCCCCAGCGGCTCCGCCAACGCGGCGCGCAGCCCCGGCTCGGCGGCACCGGGCTGCGGCTGTACGAGGGCCACGAGCCGCTCGTCGCCCGCGGACTCGGCGCCCCGCCCGGCCGGGATGCCGACGAGCACGGCCAGCTCCACCCCCGGCACGTGCAGCGCGGGCTCGTACAGCCCCGGGTAGATGTTCTCGGCCCGGCGCAGCACCATGTCCTTGCTCCTGCCCTCGAGGACGATCCGCCCCGCGCCGTCCAGCCGCGCCCGGTCTCCCGTACGCACCCACGCCTCGGGCTCCTCGCCCAGGTAGCGGTCCCGGGCCGCGGCCCCCGCCAGCATCAGCTGGCCGTCCTCGTCCGGCTTCGCCGTGACACCGGGCAGCGGGGCGCCGACCAGGTCGCCGGGACCCTCGTACGCCGCCTTCTCGCGCGCCTCGACCGCGGCGGCCGGGAACAGTTCCGTCAGCGCGTACACGCCCCACGCCTCCTCGGCGCCGGCGCCGCCCACCCGGGACAGCAGCTCGGCGCTCGCCGGCGCCGAGCCCGTCCACACCCGCCCCCGGAAGCGCGCCCCCGCGCCCAGCGCGTCCCGCAGCTGCGGCGGGGTCAGGTACGTGTCCCGCGGCCGCAGCCGCCGCAGCTGCCGGGCCAGGACCGCCGGGGACCGGGCCGGGAGCGCCACCGGGGCGCCGTGCGTGAGGGAGGGCACGAGGACGAAGAACGTGCCGCCCAGCACCGGGTCGCCCGCCCGGGCGGGATCCGCGGCGCCGAACAGCGCGGAGACGGACGCCATCCCGGCGGCCAGGCTCGACCGGGTGTGCACCACGGCCCGGGGCCGCGAGGTGGTCCCGGAGGTGAAGACGATCACCGCGTCGGCGTCGGAGTCCCCGTACGCCGGGCGGCGCCCCTGCCCGGGCACCCCGTGGCGCGGCGCGCCCAGGTCCAGCGCGGGCGCGCAGCCGGGCAGCCGGCGCCCGACGGTGGCCACGGGGGCGCCCAGCGAGGCCAAGTCCGGCAGGGCGAGCCGGGCCCGGCGGGCCAGCGGGCGGGCCCAGCCCGCGACGGCCTGCGCGGCCGCGTCGGCGAGGACGAGCGAGGGATCGGCCAGCGCCAGCCGGGCGCGCAGTACGTCGGGCCCCGCGCCGGGGTCGAGCACGGCACCGCGCAGCCCGAGCCGCCACAGCGCGAGCAGCACGGCCAGTGCCCGCGGCCCGGGCCGGACGGCGACCCCCACGGTGTCCCCGGCGCGCAGCCCGCGCGCGTGCAGGCCCGCGGCGAACGCGTCGGCCAGCTCGGCGAGTTCGCCGCGCGTGGCGCGGACCCGGGTGGCCCCGGTGCGTCCGGCGGTGAGTACGGCGGCCCGCTCGGGGCGGGCGCGCAGCGCATGGTCGAGTCGGTCGAGCATCAGCGGGGGTCCGTTCCGTGGGTGCCGCTGCCCTGGTCGAGGTACCAGCGGGCGGTGCCTGCGATCCCGTACGCCTTCAGCCGGCGCGTGGAGTTCTCCACGACCATCCGCCGGCAGTGGGTGATCCGGTCGGTGTGCCGTCGTACGGCGTTGAGGAAGAGACGGTCGGTGGGCGAGGGACGCCGCGGCATCCCGCCGACGGCGAGGTACAGCTCGGCGGTGATGGCCATGTTGTTCCCCGCGTGCATGCGGTACGGGGCCTTGAAGCCGCCCCGCCGGGCGGCGTGCTCCGGCCGAAGCCGACCGAACAGCGCGGCCAGCCGGACCAGTCCCGCGAATCCGGCCCGGCCGAGCGGCCCGTGCTCGTCGCGCCGGGCGGTGATCCGCCCGCACACCAGGCCCGGGTGGGCCGTGAGCGCGGCCCGTGCCGCGCCCGTCCAGCCGGGCCGTGGAATGCAGTCGGCGTCGGTGCGCGCGAGCAGGGTCGCGCCCCGGCCGATCGCGTACCGGAACCCGGTGTCCACGGCGGAGCCGACCCCCTTCTCCGGCTCCTCGATCACTTCCACCGCGAACGGCGCGCCCACGGCGAACTCCCGTGCGATCGAAGCCGTGTTGTCCGCCGAGGCGTTGTCGACGACCAGCAGCGTGAAGTCCCGGTCGCGCTGGGCCGCGAGCGCCCGCAGGGTGTCGCCCAGCCGGGCCTCCTCCTGATGCGCGGGCACGACCACCCACAGCCGCCCGGTCACGACTTCTCCCAGACCATCGTCATGATGCTGATCCCGCCGCCCAGCCCCACGCACAACACCCTTTCCCCCGACTCCAGTTCCCCGAACACCCGGTCCAGCTGCACGCCGATGCTCGCGCTCGCGACGTTCCCGAGCTCGGGCACGGTGACCACCAGCTTCCCGGCCGGGACCCCGGTCAGCTCCGCGAACCGCTCCAGGTACGGCACCGTCACCTGGTGCACCAGCACCTTGGCGAAGTCGTCCCAGCTCATCCCCGTACGGTGCAACGTCCGGTCGATGACCGCCGTGCCCACCTTCTCGAAGACGCCCCGCAGTTCGTGCCCGTCCCCGCGGAAGTACGTGTACGCATCCCCGCGCGGGTGCCGCGAACCGCCGCCCGGGATGCCCCCGACCTCCCAGTGCTCGGAATGCGTCTCGGTGTCCACGTCGAGGATCCCGCCGCGCTCCACCGCCTCCACCACGACGGCCGCCCCCGCATCGCCGAACGTGTACCCGGCGAAACCCTCGCGCAGCTCCGCGAGCCCGGCCGGCGCGTACTGCACCGCCCGGCTCGGCGTCTCCCCGGTCACGACCAGCGCCCGCCGGGCCCGCCCGGCCAGGACCATCGCCCGGGCCAGGTCGATGCCGTTCACGAAGCTGTTGCACGCGTTGGTGACGTCCAGGGCATGGGCCCGCGAGCCGAGTTCGGCCTGCACGATGTGGGCGGTCGCCGGCTCGACCATGTCGCGCGACGCCGAGGCGAACACCAGCAGGTCGATGTCCATCGGGGTGAGCCCGCCGGCGGCCAGCGCCCGGCGCGCGGCGCCGACCGCGAGCGTCGAGGCGTACACGCCCTCGCCCGCCACCCGGCGCGAAACGATCCCGGTGGCCTGCGTCAGCAGCCTCGGCGGCAAGGCGAGGCCGCTGCGGCGGGCCACCTCCTGCTGGAGGTCCTCCGACGAGCGGACCTCCTCGGGCAACAGGCTGCCGACGGCGGTTATCCCGGCGCGCGGCGACGGATCACACGACTGAATGAGCATGCCCCCACGATGCGATCCCGCGGGCGGCAGAACCTGAGTACGGATGCTCAGATCGGCCCGACGCGCCGCACACCCGGCATGAGTACGTGCGCCTCCTCCGGCTCGCCGAGGCGCACCCCTGCTGATCACGCCCAACGGCCGGACAGCCGACGCCCCGTGTCCGTAGGGTGTGCCGAAGGTCGAAAGCCGAAGGCCGAAAGGCACGCGGGGGACACGGGGGAGAGGCACATGGCAGCACGCCGGTTACCGGCGCTGGCGCAGTACCGCACCGACGCGGTGACCCGCCAACTGTGCGCAGGGGCGCACCTGGACGAGGACTTCGCCCGCGACGTGGACGTGGAGCTCACCGCGGACGGGCTGCGCGCCACCGGCCTCTCCCTCGGCATCGACCTGGTGGCGCTGGCCCGCCACGCGCGCGCCGCGGTCCGGCGGATCGACGTACGGGACCGGCGCCTGGCCTGGATCTGCGCCGTCGGCGTGTGGGCGGCGCTGCCGCTGCTGCTGTACGCGGTGGCCACTGCCCGGTGGGAGCTCGCGTACGCCGCCGCCGCACTGGTCCTCCTCGCGTACGGGAGCGCCTGGTGGCTCGTCCACCAGGCCGAGAGCCGCTCCCGTACGGCGGCCCTCGCCGTGGAGCACGGCGCGGACCGCCCGGCGGACCTGGCCCCGGCCGTCGAACCGGAGGTGGAGCAGCGGCTGCTGGAGACGAAGCGGGCCAACGTGGTCCCTTACACGGCGAGCGCCGAGCGCACCAACCCCTTCGTCGGCAGCGGCTCCAAGCTCAAAGAAATGGTCTGGCAGCCCATCGACGTCAGCCGGCCCGCCGAGGACCCGGCGGGCAACGGCGGCAAGCTGCCCATCAAGCCGTTCGATGCCGTCGACCTGCACACCTACGTGGCCCGCGAAATGGAGAAGATCGCCGGCCTCAAGGGGCTCCAGGTCCGCAACCGGCTCTACGTCATGGGGACCAACGTCCCGTACGTGGGAGCGGAACTGCTGCCCGACCGGCTGCGCCGGCCGCGCGCGCAGATCCCCAAGCAGTTGGTCCAGGCGGGCCTGATGCAGTCCGGCGCCGGCATGCGCACCTACCTGAGCCTGGTCCGGGCAGGAGAGGGCGGCCGGGCCATCGTCTCCATGCACCTGCGGGCCCGCCTCCACCACCCCAGCCTCACCTGGGAGGTGTCGGCGTACGGCATCCCCCCGCTCCAGGCGCGCTTCGACCGGGTGAACCGGCTGCCGCTGGACGGGCTCGAGCGCTGGTGGAGCCTGGTCTCCTTCGCCACGTCCCGGACCGGGACCGCCCTGCTCAAAGCCTCCTCCCGGCTCATGCAGCGGGCCTCCGAGCAGCGCAGGCGCGCCCGCGCCCTGGAGAAGGTACGGCGCGAGATCGACAAACGGCACGCGCTGTACGACTACGGCGCGGTGGACAGCATCCGCGAACGCGTGGCGGACTGGGAGCAGTTGGGATTCAGCGAGCGCACGGACTCCCAGGACTTCCTGCAGCGGCTCCAGCAGGGTGTGCTGATAGCGACGGAGCGGTTCCTGAAGGACCACAACATCGACACCAGCTCCTACGACCAGGCGCAGCAGGTCATCAACACGCACACCTACACCTTCCAGGGCAGCGTGCAGGCGGGCGTCATCGGCGACAACGGCACGGTCAACCACCACAACGGGCCCGGTGCGCAGGCCGGGCACCCCGGACAGGGCCGAGGGACGCCCTGACCGCCGTCACCACCGGGAGGGACAGATGGGCACCTTCAACTTCAACGAGAAAGTCACCGCCGGCATCATCGGCGACAACGGCACCGTCAACATCGGACGGCAGGACACCGCCGCCGAGACCCTGCGGCTGGCCGCCGAACTCGCGCAGTGGCTCCGTGACCAGGGCGCGGCCCAGGAGCGGATCACCGCGGCCGAGACGCTGCGCGGCGAACTGGACCGGGCCGCGCAGGAACGGCGCGCCGCCGAGCCGGGGGTGATCCGCCGCTCCTTGGAGACCATCACCCTCGGTCTCGGCGCCGGCAGCGGCGGCCTCGCCCTCGCCCAGGAGATCAGCCGCCTCCTGGCGAACTGAGCCCCCTGGTTCGCTACTTCGCCCGTACGACGGCCCGCGCGCCGCCGAAGTCCAGTTCCAGGCCCGAGCGCAGCGGCACCGTCTGCCCCGGGTCGATCCGCTGGGTGGAGCCGTCCGCGCGGGTTCCCGTCCACGCCGAGGCCGACCGGTTCGCCAGCCCGAACCGGCCCGGCTTCTGCGGGTGTTCGGTCAGCTGCGCGACCAGCGTCGCATCGCCGTAGTCGTGCCGGGCCGGCTCCGGGGCCAGGTGGTGCGCCTGCACCCGCGAGGACCGGTGCAGCAGGATGTGGTGCTCGGTGCGCGGCGGCGGAGTGGTCAGCACCAGCCGCGGCGGCAGCACCAGCGTGCTCCCGCAGCTCCAGCAGGTGCCCGGATCGGCGGCCCGCGGCTCGGTCATGTTCTGCTTCCCGCACCGCGCGCACTCCACCACCGCGTCGAGCACGGCCCGCAGGGTGTCCCGCCACTGCGACTCCCGGACCCGGGTGGTGGGATCGTGCAGGCCCGTCGTGAAGTTCTTGGTGAACAGCTCCCGCAGGGAGTCCGGCGCAGCCGCCCAGGTGGCCAGTACCGTCGCCTGCTCGGTGGGGTCGGGCGCGTTGGACCGGTCCTGCGGGTCGAAGACGAACAGCGGCTGCTTCCCGTACAGCTTGCGCTCCGCCGCCTCGTCGAGGCAGTGGATCGCCAACTCACGCTTGCCCTTGAGCGGGTGATGGTTCATCAGCAACATGAACAGCAGCACGGACAGCGAGTGCAGATCGCTTTGGGTGCCGGGGGCGACCCCGGGATCACCCCGCACCAGCTCGGGCGCCATGAACTCCATGGTGCCCGAGATGCCGGTGCTGTCGCCCTCCACCACCGCGTTGTCGTTGTCGCAGACCAGCACGTCGCCGGTGGCGGGGTCGAAGAAGATGTTGCCCCAGGAGATGTCCCGGTACGCGATCCCGCGCGAGTGCAGGGCCTGGTACGCCTCGACCGTGTAGAGGCAGGCCGTCAGCAGGGCCCGGGGCGTGGTGCGCAGCTGCCGCCGGAACAGCAGGGGCAGGCCCTTGAACCGGTCCGGGCGGATGTCCATCAGGTACCCGAACCCGCCGCGCCCGTCGGCCACGAAGTCCAGGGGCCACAGGAAGCGGTCGTCGTCGAAGCCGCGGCCGACCAGCTGGCGGACGATGTCCTCCTGGGCGGGGGTGGCGCAGGCCGGGTAGTACCACTTGAGCGCCTGGTACCCGGCGGGGGTCCGCACCCGGTACACCTCCCCCTGGCCGCCGGCGCCGAGCAGGTCGAAGACCTCCGCGCCCATGCCGCTGTCGGTCGTCAGCAGGGTTCCGCTGTCGAGCATGCCGCTCATTCGTCTCTCCCGTGCGGGTCGGTCGGTGGTGCCGCGTCAGTGGTCGTCGCCCCGGCAGGCCCGTGGGTCCCGGTGGCCTCGTAAGCCCCGGACGCCCCGGTCGCCTCGTAAGCCGCTGTGGCCTCGTACGCCCCGGTCGCCTCGTACGCCCCGGTGGCTGCCGCCGGTGCCGGGTGCCAGGCCGCCACCAGCGTCGTGTCGTCCCCGGAGTGCTGCGAGGCCTTGGCCAGCCATTCCGGCAGGACGGCCCGGACGGTGTCCGCGCCCTCCGCCGACAGCCGGTCGTCCAGTCCGGCCATGAACTGGAGGAAGCCCCGGTCCGAGGCGAAGCTCTTGGACAGCCCGTCGGTGGAGACCGCGACCAGCCGGGGCGCCCGCCAGGGGGCCGTCACCGGCGCCCAGTGCGTCCGTACGCGCAGCCACGCCGCCGGGCTGCACAGCGACTCCGTCTCGTCCCCCAGGTCCGCCTCGGCGGGTGCGAGCGGTACGGTCACCCGTCCGTCGTCGTCCACCACCGTCAGCTCGCCGTCGCCGAGCTGCCACGCCGCGAACACCCGGGGCGTGAGGACCGCGCCGACCAGCGTGCTCCCGTACAGCAGCAGCTTGTGCTCCTCGGACAGGCCGGGCTCCTCGTGGGAGCTGGTCCGCTCCCAGTTGCCGAGGACCTTCTCCCGCCATGCGCTGACCAGCTGGCGGGGGAACGCGTGCTCGGCGTAGTGCATCAGCCAGGCCAGGCTCGGCGGCCGCTCCTCGCCGCGGGGCTGGGCGAGCGCCCCGAACCGCCGGGCCTCCTCGACGAAGAGGTCCACGGCGAAGCGGGAGCCAAGATGGCTGCGGGCGTGCACCGCGGAGCCGTGGCCGTCGGCCACCGCCATGATCAGCGGCTCCTCGGCGGTGCCGCGCCCCGCGACCTCGCAGTAGTCCTGGTTGCGAGCCTTGTTCACGCCCTGGACGCTCTCCCGGAACGTGGCCCAGAGCGGTGGCGGCGGTGGCGGCGGTGGTACCCGCGGCGGGACCGGTGGTGGTTCCGGTGACACGGGCCCGCTCACCACACGTCGTCATCGTCGTCGTCGAGCACCGGCGGAGCGTACGGCGGCTGCTTCGCCATCGCGTCCCCGGAACCCGCCACCGGCTGCGAGGCCGCCTTGACCGCGGCCGTCGAGGCCCAGCGGATCGCCGCCGCCAGCTGCTTGGGGCTGTTCGCGTCCAGCGGCTGGAGCTCCGGATTGCCGAGGAACTCCTGCAGCACGGTGCGGTCGGCGTCCGCGCCGATCGCGATGGCCACCCGTACGGCCTTGCGCCCCCACGGGGTCGAGTCGACCGCCCGCAGCCCCGCCTTCCAGTCGTCCGTGGGAACCCCGTCGGAGACCAGCGCCAGCACCGGCTTCAGCGCCCGCTGCGGCATCGGCGGGGTGTCCAGCTCCCGGGCCGCCAGCTGGAGCGCCTCGCCCAGATTGGTCATGCCGTCCACCTGGACGTCCTGCCAGGTGAAGTTCTCCACCGGAACCGGGTCCTGGTGGTGCCATCGGGCCGTGGTGGAGAACGTCATCGTGCGCAGCAGCAGTTGGGCCGCCGGATTGTCCTGCGCCACCGAGCGCATCTCCGGAACGGCCTCTCTGATCGCATAGTTGAGCTGGCCGATCTTCTCGCCCTGCATCGAGTACGAGCAGTCGAGCAGCCAGATGAAGTGGACGGGCCGGTTCGCCATCGGCCCGCCGGGGATGTCACTCACCGCTAATCTCCTTCAACTCCCGAGCCATTGCGGTACGTACCGCACGAGCGCCGCCATCCCGGCGGCCGCCGTCATCACGACCGCCAGCACGAACAGGACCAGCATCAGCAGCCGCCCCCGCGCGATCTGCGGTGTCACCATGGGGTGTTGCTCCTCTTCTCGACTTGGACCCTAGCCTTCGGTCCGGCCCACGTCACAGGCTTGATCGATCCGGTGCCGTCCGGCCGGTGCGGCCCCGCGGCCGGGGCAGCCGGGGCAGGCGCGGAGCCTCGGCCCCGGCCGCCGGCCCGCCGATCCGCAGCCCCGTACGGGACAGCAGCCACAGCACCGGCTCCGCCGCCCGCCGCTGCTCGGAGGCGAGGGCGCCCGCCCCGGTGGCGGCACGGGCGCTGACCGCCCAGTAGCGGGCCGCCGCGAAGTCGTGGCCCAGGGCGCGGACCAGCTCGCCCAGCCCGATCTCGGCCAGCCAGGCGTCGACCGCGCCCTCCGGCCGCGGCAGCGAGTCCAGCCGGTCCAGCACGTCCCGCTTGGTGACCACCGCCGCCACGCCGAGGCGCCGCCGCCGGCCGCCGAGGCCCTGGAGCTCCCCGGTGAACCCCGCGTACGTCTCCACCGGACCGAGGTCGGCGGGCCGGGCGGCCACCGCCAGCTGCCCGTCGCCCCCGCGCAGGGCGCGCCGTACGGCGGGCGAGGCCAGCACGTCCGCGACCAGCAGGACCCCGTCCGCGTGCGCGAGGTACTCCTGGCGCCGGGTGGTGTCCGCATCGCGCAGCGACTCGCCCATCGGGTCGTACAGGTACAGCAGCCGCTGCCGCCGCAGCAGTCGCAGCCGGCCGCGCCCGCGCCCGACGAGCAGCATCAGCGCCCGGGGCTGCCCGCCCTGCGTCTTCAGCGCCCACCCCGTCGACTCCACCTGCCGCCCCAGCGTGTTGGCCTCGCGCCGGTCGGCGGGGGACGCGAACTCGACGGTCAGCGCCGACTCGTGCGACCAGGCCCGCAGCCCGTCGAGCATCGCCGCCATCAGCATCGTCTTCCCCGCCGAGGTGCCCCCGATCAGCGGTACGTGCACCACCCGCGTGGTGCCCACGGCCGGCGGCAGCCCCTGGTCGCAGTGCGGGCAGCGGGCCGTGAGCCCCCGCCTCCCGGCGAGCGCGGTGGTGGGCAGGGCCCGCCCGCAGCGGCAGACGTGCCGCAGCGCCCCGTACCGGCCGGGCCGCAGCTCGCGGTGCGCGGCGCCGCAGCCCGGGCAGACGTGCACGGCCAGCGGGAACGGCCGGTAGCAGCCGGGGTACGGGCACTTCATGCGGATGCCGCGGGCCAGCTTCCACAGCCGCTCCGCGCTCCGCCCGGCCAGCACCCCGGCCAGCGCCACGGCCCAGACCAGCAGCAGCTGGACGGCGAAGGCCAGGGCGACACCGAGGAGCAGGGCGGAGGACAGCAGCGCGGACAGCAGCGCGGCCAGCGCCGTCGCCGGTGCGAGCAGCCGCAGCAGGAGGCGGCCGAGGGCGTGCTCGGCGCGGTCCCCGGTCGATCCGTTGCGGCCGCTCAGCAGCCGGTGGCGGACGATTTCGTCGAGCCAGTGGTGGACCAGCAGGTACCGGACGGTGTGCGCGGCCGCCTGCGCCGCGGCCACGGCGTCGATCCACATCTGCCGTGCCCAGTAGGCGGGTTGCGCCGGTTCCGTGCCACCGTACGGGCTGACCCGCGGGTCGGGGGTCCCGGGCGTACGCGGCCCGAGGGCGGTCCAGGCGGCGCCCAGCGCCAGCGCCAGGAACCGCCACAGCCCGTACCCGAGGCACACGGCCGCCCCGATCACGCCGGTGGCCACCCCGAGGATCTGCAGGACGAGCCCCGCGTTCACTCCCACTGCCCCTCCCCTGCGGAGTCGCCGGGGACGATGGGCCCCCCGGATCCGCCCCGCAGCGGCGGGCTGCCGGGCGCGGGCTTCGCGCCGCGGCGCCCGGAGCCGCCGAAGCGGTCGCGCAGCCGCCCGAAGGCGCCGGGCCGCTGCCAGCCGCGGAAGTCCTCCGCCCAGCGGCCGCCGAGCCGGGCCAGGGCCTCCTCGAGCGCCTTGAGCTCCGCCGGCGCCAGGCCCCGTACGACCGGGCGCAGCACGCCGTCGAGCAGGTCGGTGCGGGCCTCCTGCCACACCGGGCCCGCCTGGGGCTGGGAGGACCAGGTGGCGAAGCAGTCCGCCGCGTACCGCGGATCGCGCCTCAGCCGGTCCGAGACCTGCGGCTCCCGGGCGGCCCGCCGGTACGCGTCCAGCAGCTCGGCGTCGTTGCTCTCGACCAGGGCCCGCAGCTCGCTCCCGGGCCGGTCCTCGGCGAGCAGCCGGGCGGCCACCGCCGCGTAGGCGTGCTCCCGCGCCGTCGGCGTGGGGTCCAGGGTCCGCAGGTCCAGGGCCTGGCGGACCCAGCCCGCGCCCGTCTCCCCGGCCCGCAGGTTCCGGGCCAGCTCCAGCAGCAGCAGCGAGGACCGCAGCGGGGCGGGGAGTTCCGTGGAGAACCGCCGCAGCAGCTCCGGCGCCAGCTCCTCCGCGTACCGGTCGCCGGCCGGCGCGGAGACCGCCGCCTGCGCGAGCAGCTCCCACGTGCCGGCCTCCCGGTGGGCCCGGTCGCCCAGCGCGGACAGGGCCAGCCAGGCCTCGCCCGCCGTCGGCGGCTCCCCGCCCCACACGAGCCGCATCGCCGTGCGCAGCACCAGCGGCTCCTCCTCCAGCGAGGCGCCGGAGTGCTCCACGAGCCCGGTGAGCGCCTTCACCCGGTCCCCGCGTGCCCCACCCGCCGCCTGTGCGCACATCCGCAGGTGCGGCAGCGCCTCGGCCCCGGTCAGCCGCAACGGGGTCAGGGCGAACAGCCGGGCCCCCGCGGCCGGATCACCCGCCGCGAGCGCGTCGAGCCGGTCGAGTACGAGGCCGCGCAGCCCGGCCTGCTCCGCCGGATCCGCCAGCGCGCCCCGTACCGCCTCCCCGTACGCCCGCTCGGGATCGGCGATCAGGGCGCGCGCCAACTGCCGTGCCACATCGGGCAGGAGATCCGCGGTGCCCACCCCGAGTTCGCCGGCGATCCGCAACAGTCCGGCCCGGTCGTCCGGTTCGCGCTCCGGGTCGGTGAGCGCCGCCCGCAGCTCCGGCCCCAGTTCGGCGGCGAGCCGGGCACGGGCGGCCTCGCCCAGCACCACGGCGGGCGGGAGGGCGCCGCCCGAGCGGACCGCCCCGGCCAGGGCCAGCTCCACCAGCGGCTCGCTCACCGCCGGGGGTGCCCAGCCGGCCAGGGCCGTCAGCAGCCGCCCGCTCGCGGCGGCCTCTTCGGGCCCCCGGTCCGCGGCCGGGCCGCCCAGCGCCCGGGCCAGCGCGTGCAGCCGTACGCCGTCCAGCGCCGCCGGGTGTCCGGCGGCCCAGTCGGCGGCCGCGGCCCGGCCCGCCGAGTCCAGGCCGATGCCCGCCGCGAGGGCGAGCGCGGCCAGCGGGCCCGCCTCGTACGGGCCGGACCGCTCGCCGGGCAGCCGCCGGACGTCCGCGAAGAGGTCCTGCCGCTGCGCCCGCCAGATCAGCGCGGCGGTCTGCGCCCACGGGTCGGGGTCCGGCGCGGGCGCCGCCGCGCGGGCGGCGTCGTACACCCGGTAGCGGTGCTCCTGCCCGGCGAGGCTCAGGCCGTCCTCCGGCACCACGCCGATGATCTGCTGCCGGGCGAGCTGCGGCCGCCGGGTGTAGGTGGTGAAGGTGAGCCACTGGCCGCGCCGGTGCGGCAGCACACTGCAGGCGAGCAGGATCCACCAGGCCACCGCCTCGCTGTCCTGCTCCACGAGGACGAGCTGCGGGGCGGCCGGGTCCTCGACGAGCCGGCGCACGTCGGCGAAGAACCCGGCGAGCCAGGGCCCGCGGGCGGTCACGAAGGCCGCGAGCGCGCCGACGTCGAGCGGGCCGGGGGCCGGCACCGACGCCAGCGGCGGCACGGGCGCCCCGGCCGGCGGGGAGTCGACCGCCCACTGCCGGGAGCCCCAGGAGGTGATCGGCAGCGGCCATTCGGCGGGCCGGCCCGGGTCGGCGGGCTGCGGCAGATGTACCGCGTGGGCGTGGAAGTTGCCCCAGCGGCCGCTGTAGTCGGCGCCCGTGTACACGGAGCGGGCCAGCAGCCGGCTCCCGTCGGCGAGCACGTTCAGGCTCAAGGCCTGGGGGAAGGAGCCCAGTTGGTCCGCGCTCGGGCGCGGCGGCGCGTCCCGGGGCGGCTCGTACCCGATGAGCTGCTCGGCCTCGCGCAGCAGCGAGGCGGGCACCCCGGGGCTGACGGCGGTGAACCGGAAGCCCGATCCGTCGGGACCCGGCGGCGCCGAGGTGTAGTGCATCTGCGCGAGGTTCATGCGCCTCCTCCCGACGCGTGCGACCGGTCCGCCGTCGTGCCGGCAGCCGGTGCCGGGCCGACCGGCGCCGCCGTACGCCGGCCCGCGCCGCCGGTCCCGGTGCGCGGCAGCAGCCCGCCCAGCCCCAGCAGCCACAGCAGCGGGTCCTCGACCCGCAGCGGCTGCGGCCCCGACTTGGGGGCGTCCGCCGGGGCGTGCGCGGGCGGCGGGGAGCCGAGCGCCGAGAGCCCGAACAGCGACAGCTGGGCGAAGTCCCGCTCCAGCTGCCGGAACAGCGCCCCCGAGTCCCAGCCGTCGAGGAGCCCCCGCATCTCCTCGTGCACGGCCAGCCGGTCCTCGTCGTCCACCGTGCCACCCGCGTGCTCGGCGTTGCGCCGCAGCGGGGAGTGCGGCCCCACCAGCGAGAACAGGGAGTCCGTCTTGGTCACCGCCACCGCCACGGGCGTGGTGACCCGGCCGCGCGAGGTGCCCCGCCCGTGGGCCCGCAGCTGCGCCGCCAGGTCCGCCGCGATCTGCTGCGGCGGGGTCTCCACGGTGGGCAGCGGCAGCCCCGCGTCCACCGGCAGCTGGTCCCGTACGGCCCGCATCTGGAGCGGGTCCACCAGCAGGATGATCCCGTCGGCGGCCGCCAGGTAGTGCGTGTACCGGTCCATGGCCTCGGCGCTGCCGAGGTCCTCGCCCGCCGCGTCGAAGAACACGAGCGCGGTGTGCCGGCTGCCGTCCCCGCGCAGCCGGCGGCGCAGCGGCAGGCTCAGCCGGTACAGCAGCGGGTCGTTGAAGCCGAGCGCCGCCGGTCTCGTCGCCTCCGGCAGCCGCAGCCGGTCGTACAGGTCCTCGGCCATCTCCCGGTCCCGGCGCTGGGTCTCGCCGCCCATCGCCGTGATGGAGGCGCCGTACGCCCGCCCCACCCGGTTGCGCAGCTCGTTGATCAGGACGGAGACGTACGTGCTCTTGCCCGAGGCCTTGGGGCCCAGCAGGGCGATGATCCGGGTGTCCTGGTCGGTGTAGTCGCTCGGGAAGTCGCTGTGGCAGCGCAGGCAGACCCGGACCGGGGTGGACACCCCGCAGTGCGGGCAGTCCGCCCGCGCGGCGCCGCCGCTGCCGAGACGGCCGGCGAGGCCGCGCGGGGCGGTGAAGACCGGGCCGCGCATCTTCAGCGCGGGCGGCACGCTCGGTCCCATGAACTCCGCCCACGTGTCGTCGAGTTCTGCAGTGCAGGGCTTGCCGCCGCGCACCCCGGTGGCGGACATCTGGCAGCGGAACGGCAGCCGGGCGGCGGCCGAGCGGTCGAAGCAGTAGGGGCAGACGACGGAGGTCATGTCAGCGGACCACCAGGGAGGTGAGGGAGGGCTCGTCGAGCCGGACGGAGGCGGCACGGCCGCCGAGGAGGAAACCGCGCACGGCGTACGGGCCGCCGGGCGCGCGGGGGACGATCTCGCGCTCGACGGTCCCCGAGGCCGCGAGCTCGGCGCCGGTCACCCGGCACAACTCGGCGCCTTCGGCGGGCCGGTGGGGCCGGGCGGCACCGCCGCCCGCTCCGGCGACGAGGACGAAGTCCGGCAGCCCGGAGCCGGGATCCCCGCCGGGCGCGAGGAGGGTCACCCGGAGCACGGCGGGACCGCGCCGCAGCATCCGCCGGGGCCCGGGCAGGAGTCGGTACGCGATGGCCACGTCGGCCGGGAGGACGGCCTGCTCGGCCTCGCGCGGGGCGGCCGCGGTCGCGAGCGCGCTGCGCGGGGCGGCGTACGCCGTGACGCGGACGGCGCCCGGGCCGACCGGCAGCTCCAGCCCCTCGCGCAGGAACACGGCCCGTACGACGGGGTGTTCGGCGCGCTCGCCGCCGGACTCGGGGGTGACCGCGACCGTGACCCGGCCGGCGCCCTCCGGCCAGTCGAAGCTGATCCGGGCCCGCCCGGCGGTGGTCCGCCGGACCGTGAGCCCGATGACCGGCTCGGGGGCCTCGACCACCACGCCCGGCCCGGCCAGCGCCCGTTCGCCCAGGACGGCCACGGCGCTGACGGTGGCCAGCGTGCCGGGCGGCGGCTCGGCGATGCCGTCCGCGTCCACCCAGGGCAGCGCCGCCGGCAGCGCGGCGGCCGCCAGCTCGGCACCCTCGGCGGGAGCCGTCCCCGGCCACTGCACGAACCGTACGTCGCCCCCGGCGCCCCCCGTCCACCGGAACTCCAGCCCACCGGCGTCCCGGGCAACAGCGCCGAGTCCGGCCACCGGCTCCGGCCAGGGATGCACGGCGACGGCCGCCTCGACCCCGCCGGACCACACCTCGCCCCCCACGCCCGCATACCGACACCGCACCCGCACCACGTACTCCCCGGGCCCCAGCCCCTCGGCCCGTACGGCTTCCCGCCCGCCCGCCGCGCCGGGGGCGATCGGGGTGCCGAGGTCCGTCGCACGGCCCCCGGGGTCGGTCAGGGCCGCCCGTACCCCGGTCGCTCCGGGCGGGCGGAGCCAGGAGGCTTCGACGCGGGCCCGGCCGTCGGTGACGCGGAGCTCCGTCACCTCCGGGGCCACGAGCAGCGGGGCGCTGATCAGGGGGGCGCCGTCCCCGGCCGGGAGGGCCACGTACCGGACCTCGCGCCCGAGCGGGGCCCGGCGGTCCGTCAGCGGCCCCGCGCCGAGCGGGCCCGGCACCTCCGGCAGCGGTGTGGTGAGCGGCTCGCGCCGGGTCAGCCGGACCACCCGCCAGGCCCCGTCCGGCTCGGCGCCGGGCGGTCTGCGCAGGGCGACCCCGTCGGGCAGGGACCACGCCTCCAGCGGCCCGGGGTCCCCGTCGGCCGGGCGGTGGGTGCGGACCAGGCCCCGCACGGCGCGCGGGCAGTCCCAGGCCAGCCGGGCCGCCTGGGCGTACGCCGTGGCGGCCTGCTCCGGATCCTCGCGGTCCTCGTACTCCCGGGCCTCGTCCAGCAGCGCATCGGCGGCCCGTACCCGCCCGGCCAGCCCGGCCAGCCGCCGCGCCAGCAGCGGGTCCCCGCCGGCCACCGACGGCGGCAGTACGGCGGCGCTCCGGGCGGCGGCGCGCACCCGCCCGGCCAGCCACGCGTCCTCCAGCCCCTCGGCGGCGGCCCGCTGCGCCGCATCCAGCCGGGGGCTCCCCGCGGCGGCGTGCACCAGGGCCGCCGCCTCGTCGGGATCGACCCCGAACCCGGCGGCCGTGTCCGGCAGGTCCCCCCGGGGGTGGTCGTGGAGCAGCCGCACCAGCTGGTACAGCAGGATCCGCCGCAGCGCGGCCGGATCCCGCTCCTGGATCGCGGCCAGCCGCTCCAGCAGCGCACCGGCCTCGGAACCGCCCCCGGCAGCCCCCCGGGAAGCCCGCAGCCCCTTCAGGGCCTCGGCCCCCACATGGCGCCGCCGCCCCGGCCCTTCGACGGCGAAGATCCCGTCGAGCACCCGGAACCGCCCGCCGGCCGGAACCAGTAACTCGCCCAAGTGGCGTAAGCCCAAGGCCTGTTGTACCGCCACGAGTTCCCCGTACCGTGCCACCAGCGGAGCGGCCGGCAGGCCGGAAAGCGCGCGGGAGCGCCCCAGGGCATGCCCGAACTCGGTCCCCGCCATCTGCTCCGCACCCCCCGTGCAGTGTGTTTCGGAGGTCATTCCAGCAGATGCGCGGACCGTCCGGGAGGTCTTTCCGTTCTCCAGCTGTACCGCGCGGTGTCACGAACTGATCCCCGTCTTGTACCCCGGGACCGCTGTCCTTGGGTCGCCCCTCGACACCCCCCTCACTCGCAGAGGTCGTCCCCCATGGCTGAGCTCAATCGCCGCAGGTTCCTGCAGATCGCGGGCGCAAGCGCCGCAGCCGCGATGCTGAACGAGAGCATCGCGCGCGCGGCCGCCATCCCCGCGCAGGGCAGCACCGGCACCATCCAGGACATCGAGCACATCGTGGTCCTCATGCAGGAGAACCGGTCCTTCGACCAGTACTTCGGCTCGATGAAGGGCGTCCGGGGCTTCGGCGACCCGCGGCCCGTCCTCCAGGACAACGGGAAGTCCGTCTTCTACCAGTCCAACGGCACGAAGGACATCCTCCCCTTCAACCCGCAGGTCAACGACCTGGGCATGAAGTTCGTCGAGGGCTTGAACCACGACTGGGCCGGCGGCCACGCCGCGTACGACAACGGCAAGTACGACAAGTGGGTCCCGGCCAAGACGGCCACGACCATGGCGTACATGACGCGGAACGACATCCCGTTCCACTACGCGCTCGCCGACGCCTTCACGGTCTGCGACGCCTACCACTGCTCGTTCATCGGCGCGACCGACCCGAACCGCTACTACCTGTGGACGGGCCACACGGGCAACGACGGCACCGGCGGCGGCCCGGTCCTCGGCAACCAGGAGGCCGGCTACGGCTGGAAGACCTACCCGGAGCGCCTGGAGGCGGCCGGGGTTTCCTGGAAGATCTACCAGGACATCGGCGACGGCCTGAACGCGGCGGGCTCGTGGGGCTGGATCAGCGACGCGTTCCGCGGCAACTACGGCGACAACTCGCTGCTGTACTTCAACAACTACCGCAACGCCGCGCCCGGCAGCCCGCTGTACGAGAAGGCCCGCACGGGCACCAACGCCAAGGCGGGCGAGGGCTACTTCGACAAGCTGCGCGCCGACGTGGTGAACGGCACGCTGCCCCAGGTCTCCTGGATCGCCGCACCCGAGGCCTTCAGCGAGCACCCGAACTGGCCCGTCAACTTCGGCGCCTGGTACATCTCGCAGGTCCTGGACGCGCTCACCGCCAACCCGGCGGTGTGGGCGAAGACGGCCTTCTTCATCACCTACGACGAGAACGACGGGTTCTTCGACCACGTCGTCCCGCCGTACCCGCCGGCGTCCGCGGCGTGGGGCCTGTCCACGGCCGACGTCTCGAAGGACCTGTACGCCGGGGGCGGCGGCTATGCGGCCGGCCCGTACGGGCTCGGCCCGCGCGTCCCGATGATCGTGGTCTCCCCGTGGAGCAAGGGCGGCTACGTCTGCTCGGAGACCTTCGACCACACCTCCGTCATCCGCTTCGTGGAGAAGCGCTTCGGCGTGCAGGAGCCCAACATCTCGCCGTGGCGCCGAGCCGTCTGCGGTGACCTGACCTCGGCGTTCGACTTCTCGAGGGCGGACGCCTCGCCCGCGGCCCTGCCCTCCACGGCGGGCTACGTCCCGCCGGACCACAACGCCCACCCGTCCTACCACCCGGTCCCGCCGGCGACGGGCACCCTGCCCAAGCAGGAGGCGGGCCGCAAGCCCACGCGCGCGCTCGGCTACGCCCCCTACGTGGACGGCAAGGCCACCGTCTCCACGGGCCAGTTCACCCTGACCTTCTCCTCCGGTCCCAGCCTCGGCGCGCACTTCCACAGCACCTCGGGCAACCGGACGGACGGCCCCTGGCCCTACACGGTCGAGGCGGGCAAGACCCTCTCGGACACCTGGAGCACCAGCAGCTCCACCGGCAACCAGATCAACCTGACGGTCTGGGGCCCGAACGGGTTCCTGCGCACCTGGAAGGGCCCGGCGAAGAAGGCCGGCCCGGAGGTCACGGCCCGCCACGACGCGCCCACCGGCAACCTGAAGCTGACGCTGACCAACTCCGGCTCGGCGGCGGTCAACCTCACGGTGACCAACGCCTACGGCGGCCCGGCCCAGACCCTGCGCGTCGCGGCGGGCGGCACGGCCACGTACACGGCGGACCTGTCCACCACGGGCCGCTGGTACGACGTCAAGGTCGTCTCCGACGCGGACAGCACCTTCCTCCGCCGCTTCGCCGGCCACGTCGAGACGGGCGCCCCGGGCCTCTCCGACCCGGCGATCAAGACCGTCTGACGCGGTCGTCCGGTGTACGCAGCAGCCGCCGCTCCAGGACCGGAAGGTCGGCGGGGCGGTGGCTGCGGGCGTGCGCCAGCAAAAGGTTGCGGGCGGTGTCCGGGACCCGGCGGCGCTTGGGGTGGCGGGTGGTGAACTCCTCGCTCGCGAAGAACCGTACGGCCCCCTCCAGGCCGACGCGACCGGATTCCCGGACCGCCCAGGCGAGTTCGTCCGTGGGCTCGTCGGCGAGCAGCCGCATCGGCGCTTCGACGGCCAGGACCGAGGCGGCATCCGCCTCGTGCGGGAGCGGTGTGCCGAGCCAGCCGAAGACCACGGAGAGCGGCACCGCGGGACGGTGGTCCGGCGCGCTCCCGAGGGCCATGGCCCCGGCATACTCGCGTAGCCCCGCGGGCGCTGCCTGTGCCCAGCGGGTGCGGTGCCTGCCCGGGATCCCGTCCGCGTCCGCGGGGTCGAGGAGGTGTGCCATCGGCTCGGAAGGGGAAAGGTGCACGGTCCGTACGAGCTGTCCGCTCGCCTCGTACAGCGTCACCCGGCCCTCGTGGCCGAGGCACATGCAGGCGAAGTGATCTGCGGCCCCGGTGTCGTCGGGCCACGTCGCGAGCAGCTCCCGGACCTGTTCGGGGTCGGTGATCCCGTACTCCGCGGGGTGGTGCGGGTGTGCCTGCCCGTCGGTGCGGCTGCTGCTGACGACGGCGCGGACCGCACGGGACATCGGCTTCACGGTGTGATCGTAGGTGCGCCGGGCAGAAGGTACGGCGGCAGTTCCCACCGCCCCGCCACCGAGGGAGAACGCATGGCCATGGCCCACCGCAGGATCGGCACCGGCCCCGTCCGCGTCATCGTGCTGCACGACTGGTTCGGCACCTCCGCCAACTGGGGCTCCGTGCTGGACTACTTGGACCCCGAGGGCTTCTCGTACGCCTTCCTCGACTACCGCGGCTACGGCGACCGCCGCGACGTCGCCGGCCGCTACAGCCTCCCCGAGATCGCGGACGACGTCCTCGCGCTCGCCGACGAGATCGGCTGGGACACCTTCTCCCTCATGGGCCACTCCATGGGCGGCAAGGCGATGCAGCAGGTCCTGGTCCGGGCCCCCGAGCGGATCGAGAAGCTGATCGGGATCAACCCGGTCCCCGCCGCCCCGTACGAGATGGACGACGCGACCCACGCCCTCTTCCACGGCGCCGCCGACAGCGCCGGGAACCGGCGGACCATCCTCGACCTCGTCACGGGCCACCGCGCGAGCCGCCACTGGCTGGACCGGATGGTCGCGCACTCCCTCGCCGTCTCCCGCCCGGAGGCCTTCGCCGCGTACCTCGCGAGTTGGCAGCCGCTGGACCTCTCCGCCGCCGTGAAGGGCAGTACCGTCCCGGTGCTGGTCCTCGTGGGGGAGTACGACCTCGCCCTCACCCCCGAGGTGATGCAGGCCACGTGGCAGGTCTCGTACCCCAACTGCCGGGTCCACCCCGTCCCCGGCGCCGGGCACTACCCGCCGCACGAGACCCCGGTCGCCTTCGCCACCGCGGTGGAGGCGTTCCTGCGGGGATAGCCGCAGGACGCAAAAAGCCCCTGGGGGTACGAGGAGACCTCGTACCCCCAGGGGATCAGGGTGAGTGACGGGACTTGAACCCGCGGCCACCTGGACCACAACCAGGTGCTCTACCAACTGAGCTACACCCACCACGAAGGGCGGCGGACCGCCCGTTCGATGTGCATGCACAGCATAGCTGATCAGGAGGGTGGTCCCGCCACGCCTTGTCCGGCCGCGGCGTGCGCGACGGCCGCCGCCGCGAGCGCCTTGACGACGGGGTGCGGGCGCCTTCCGTCACCGGACAGCTCGGGCTGGAACAGCGTGGCCAGGAAGAAGGGGTGCCCCGGCAGCTCCGCGATGCGGACCTGGCCGTCCTCGTCGTGCCCCGACAGCCGCAGCCCGTGGGCGGTGAGCACCGGCAGGTACCGCGGCTCCGGACCGTAGCTGCAGTGGTAGCGCTCCATGGACCGCTCCGCGCCGAGCACGGACTCGGCGAGCGACCCGGGCTCGGCCCGTACGAGGCCCTCGTGGCCGACGAGCGAACAGGCGAGCGGGGCGATCAGCAGGTCCTCGGCCCCGGGGTCGTTCTCGGCGTGCGCCACGCCGGCCAGCCCGCAGACCGAGCGGGCGTACTCCAGCAGCGTGTGCTGGAACCCGCCGCAGGTCCCGAGGAAGGGGATGCCCTCCTCCCGCGCGACCCGGATCGCGGCGAGCGCCCCCGCCTCGCTGGCGTACGGGCTGCCGGGCAGCACCCAGACCGCGTCGAACCGGGCCAGGGCCCCGGAGGCGGCCCCGGCCACGGCGTCGCCGGTGGGGATCCAGTACGCGTCGAGGACGAGCCCGTCGCGGGAGGCGAGGGCGTCGAGGAGTGCGGGGAGGCGGGTGTGGGACTTCACGTGCGGGGAGCGGTCGCCGACGAGGGCGACCCGTGCGGGCCGGGTGGTCCGGGCAGGCCCGGTGGTCTGTGCCGTGGTCATACCGGTCATCCTGCGACCCGCCACCCGTTCAGCACCAACGATTGTTCCTGCACGTTCGATCAGCAGATCTGATCGCAGCTCCAGGTGCTACTTCAGCGAGGCCTTGGTGACCACGAGGATCAGGCCGAGGACGAGGTTGACGACCCCCTCGGCGGCCAGCTGCCCGCGGGTGGCACCGGCGCGGGCGGCACCGAGGCACGCCCAGACGACCTGCTGCGCCACCGCCACGCTCATGGCCAGCCAGGCCGTCGCCGCGTAGTCCAGATCGAGGAGGCCGCTCACGGCGACGGCGGCCGCGGGCAGCGCGGCGGCCTCCACGATCGGCCACTCGTGCAAGGCGACCCGTCGGATCTCCCGCCTGCTCCACGGCTGGCCGACCAGCCGTTCCCCCGCGAGCTGCGCATAGACGTGCGTGGCCCAGAACACCAGACCCGTGATCAGCAGGAGGAGCACGAGGTGGAGTCGCGGATGTTCGCCGACGGTGGTGGCCGTAACCACCACGGAGGTGGCCAGGAGGGAGCCGTACACGGCTCCGGCGGTGTCGGTCCGGGGTGGGCGCTGTGGCCTGCTGCGGCCTGCGGACGGGCCACTGGGGATGCTCACCCCGCCCACGATAGGGACGCCGCGTCCCGTCGCCGGCCGGGCGCGCCGGACGGCGGAATCCCGGGGCGTGCCGGGGCCGCCGACCTCCATGGCCGGGGCCGACCTCCACGGACGGGTACGGGCGGCCGCGGGCTCCGCGGACCGGGCCCGCGGGGCCGGTGGCACGCTGGCGCCATGGACCCGCACCTGCTCCGCACCTTCGTCGCCGTCGCCCGGCTGTCCTCCTTCTCCGCCGCCGCCCGCGAGCTCGGCTACACCCAGTCCGCCGTGTCCCAGCACATCGCCGCCCTCGAGGGCGACCTGCGGGCCGAGCTCCTCACCCGGCGGCCCGTGGAACCGACCCCCGCCGGGGTGCGGCTGCTGGAACACGCCGGGCCGCTGCTGCTGCGGCTCGAAGCGGCCCGGGCGGACGTCGTGAGGCTGGCCGCCGCGCCGCCCGGGCAGGTCACCCTCGCCGCGTCCCCGCTCTCCGTCGGGCCCCGGCTGCTGGCCGCGCTGCCGGCCACCGGCGTGGCCCTGCGGGTGCTGCCGGCCGCCGAGGTGCCGGCCGCCGTCGCCACCGGCGGCTGCGACCTCGGCCTGGTCGACGGCATCGCCGCGCCCAGCGACCCGCTGCGGCTGCCCGACGTGGCCCCCCTCACCGTGACCGGCGTCGGGGAGGAGGAGCTCGCCGTACTGCTCCCGGCCGGGCACCCGTTCGCCGGCCGGGCCGCACTCCGGCTGGACGACCTCGCCGACGCCCGCTGGATCGACGCCCCCGGCGCGGTGCCGGTGCCCGCCGCCGTCCGGACCGCTCCGGCCCTGCGCTACGACGGCACCGACCTGCACGCCCTGTGCGCCCTCGCCGCCGCCGGGTACGGCCTGGTCCTGCTGCCCCGCCGGGTGGCCGGGGCCGCCGGGGCCGGCGTCGCCGTACCGCTGTCCGACCCGCGCCTCGTGCACCGTACGGAACTCCTCGCCCCCGGCACCCCGACACCCGAAGCCTCCGCCCTCGCCGCCCGGCTCACGGCGTCCCGGTAGGGGGTGTCTTGCCGGCCGGGCCGGGGCGACACCCCCGACCGCTCGCGCGCGGGCCCGGCGCGGCGGCAGGATCGCAGCATGGACTTCGAACCCGATCCGTTCACGCACGCCGACTACGCCGCCCGGATGGCCGCCGCCGCGCAGAGCGCCGCCGATGCCGGGCTGGCCGGGCTGCTCATCGCCCCCGGGCCCGACCTCGCCCACCTCACCGGCTACCGGCCGGTCGACACCGAGCGGCTGACCCTGCTCGTGCTCGCCGCCGGGCAGGAGCCCGTCCTCGTCGTGCCCGCCCTGGAGGCGCCCGACGCGGCCAAGGCCCCCGGGGCGCCCGCGCTGGCCCTGCGCGACTGGGCCGACGGGAAGGACCCGTACGGCGTCACTGCGCCACTCCTCGACGCCGGCGGCCGCTTCGGGGTCAGCGACAACACCTGGGCGCTGCATCTGCTCGGCCTCCAGCGGGAGTTGCCGGCCACCTCGTACGCCCCGCTCACCGACGTCCTGCCGATGCTCCGCGCGGTCAAGGACCAGCGGGAGCTGGAACGGCTCGCGGCGGCCGGCGCGGCCGCGGACGCGGCGTACGCGCAGATCCTCGAGGTCCCCTTCGCTGGGCGCCGGGAGACCGACATCGCCGCCGACCTGTCCGCGCTGCTGCGCGAACACGGCCACTCCCAGGTGGACTTCACGGTCGTCGGCTCCGGCCCCAACGGGGCCGACCCGCACCACGAGGCCGGCGAGCGCACCATCGGGCACGGCGACATGGTCGTCCTCGACTTCGGCGGACTCAAGCACGGCTACGGCTCCGACATCTCGCGCACCGTGCACGTCGGCGAGCCGAGCGCCGAGGAGCAGCGCGTCCACGACATCGTCCGCGAGGCCCAGCAGGCCGCCTCCGCTGCCGTCCGCCCGGGCATCGCCTGCCAGGACGTGGACCGGGCGGCCCGCGCGGTGATCACCGAGTTCGGGTACGGCGACCGGTTCATCCACCGCACGGGCCACGGCATCGGCGTGACCACCCACGAGCCCCCGTACATGGTCGAGGGCGAGGAGCAGCCCCTGGTGCCCGGGATGTGCTTCTCCGTGGAGCCGGGCATCTACCTGCCCGGCCGCTTCGGGGTGCGCATCGAGGACATCGTGACGGTCACCGAGGACGGCGGCCGCAGCTTCAACAACGCCCCGCGCGAGCTGGCCGTCGTCGAGTAGGAGCAGGAGTACGAGCGGTCACAACTCGCCGGCGACGACCAGGCGGTAGCCGTAGTCCACGCTCTCCTGCCCGAGCAGGTGGGCGTGGCGCCGCTCCCAGGCCCCGGAGGCCAGGTCCGCGCGGAGCCGTTCCATCGCCGGCTCCACGACGGAGGGCGGCAGCGTCGCGAAGGTCGAGCTGGCCGCCCGTACGGCCGCGTCGAGATAGGCCTCCGGCCGGCGCCAGTGGGCGGTCTGGAGGCCGTCCGTGAAATCGTGCGGGATCGGGAACGGCAGGACGGTGTGCGCGTCCAGCGCCTCCACGACCTCCGCCACCGGCGTGAAGCGCGAGCTGTCCAACTCCCGGATCTCCGGCAGGTATTCGTCCACGAGCCACAGCTCGGGCCGGTGTTCGGGGTCCCAGGTGAAGACGGCCTGGCGGCGCGAGACACGGCGCAGCTCGCCGAGCCCGCGGTGCAGATCCCGCCAGTGGTGCACGGTCAGGACCGCCATGGCGGCGTCGAAGGCGCCGTCGGCGAACGGCAGTTCCTCCGCGCCCGCCTTCACCTTCCGGGAGCCGGGATGCTGGTCGAGCATCACCTGCGACGGGTCGACGGCGGTGACCTCGGCGTCCTCCGGCTCGTACGACCCGGCCCCGGCACCGACGTTGACGACGGTGCGCGCGCCGCCCAGCGCCTGACGGATCAGCGCGCCCAGCCGGGGATCGGGCCGCCGTACCTGCTTGTAGCCGATCCCTATGCGGTCGTACGCGGCCGTCGGCCCGTTTTCCTCTTCCCGTACCTGTTCCATGGGGCCGACTGCACCAGAACGGCCCGCCGTGATCAACTGGTTCCGCCGTGGGCCGAAGCCGTCACGGCCCCAGCAGCACCACCGACTCGCCCGGTACGTGGACCCGGCCGTCCGGGCCCGGGTGCTCGACGGGTTCCCAGGCGGCCAGGACCCGGACCCCGTTGCGGCCGAGGGCGATGGTCACCGGCTCGGGGGAGAGGTTCACGGCCACCCGTACGTCGCCCCTGCGGAACGTCACCCAGCGACGCTCCTCGTCGTACGCCACGCGGACCGCGGCCAGGTCCGGATCCCGCAGGTCCGGGTGGGTGCGCCGGAGCGTGATCAGCGTCCGGTACCAGGCCAGCAGCCGGTCGTGCGGGGCGCGCTCCGGCTCCGTCCAGTCCAGGCAGGAGCGGTCCCGGGTGGCCGGGTCCTGCGGGTCGGGAATCTCCTCCGCCTTCCAGCCGTGCGCCGCGAACTCCCGGCGCCGGCCGGCCCGTACCGCCTCGGCGAGGTCCGGGTCCGGGTGGTCGGTGAAGTACTGCCACGGCGTGCCCGCGGCCCACTCCTCGCCCATGAACAGCATCGGCACGAACGGCCCGGTCAGCGCCAGCGCCGCACCGCAGGCCAGCAGCCCGGGGGAGAGCGAGCCCGCGAGCCGGTCGCCGAGGGCCCGGTTGCCGATCTGGTCGTGGGTCTGCGTGTAGCCGAGGAAGCGGTGCGCGGGCGTGCGGCGCCGGTCCACCGGGCGGCCGTGGCTGCGGCCCCGGAAGGAGGACCAGGTGCCGTCGTGGAAGAAGGCCCGGGTCATGGTCTTGGCCAGGGCGGCGAGCGGCGCCTCGGCGAAGTCGGCGTAGTACGCCTGGGACTCGCCCGTCAGCGCACAGTGCAGGGCGTGGTGGAAGTCGTCGTTCCACTGGGCGTGCAGGCCCAGGCCGCCGGCGGCCCGCGGGGTCGTGGTGCGCGGATCGCACCGGTCGGACTCCGCGATCAGGAACAGCGGACGGCCGGACTCGGCGGCGAGCTCGTCCACGGCCGCGGACAGCTCCTCCAGGAACGTCAGCGCCCGGTCGTCGGCGAGCGCGTGCACCGCATCCAGCCGCAGCCCGTCGATCCGGTAGTCCCGCAGCCAGGCCAGGGCGCTGCCCAGGAGGTACGCGCGCACCTCGTCGGAGCCGGCGGCGTCCAGGTTTACCGCCGCGCCCCACGGGGTGTGGTGGGTCTCCGTGAAGTACGGCCCGAAGGCCGGGAGGTGGTTGCCGGAGGGGCCCAGGTGGTTGTGGACCACGTCCAGCACCACCCCGAGCCCGGCCGCGTGGGCCGCGTCCACGAACCGGGCGAGCCCGGCCGGGCCGCCGTACGGCTCGTGCACCGCCCACGGCGCGACCCCGTCGTACCCCCACCCGTGCCGGCCGGGGAACGGGCAGACCGGCATCAGCTCCACGTGCGTGACCCCGAGCGCGGTGAGGTGCCCGAGGCGGGCGGCGGCCGCGTCGAAGGTGCCCTCGGGGGTGAAGGTGCCGATGTGCAGCTCGTAGAGGACCGCGTCCTGGAGACGCGTGCCGGGCGCCGGAGCCTGCGGGGTGAGTGGCTCGAAATCCACCACCGCCGAGAGGCCGTCGGGCCCGTCCGGCAGCCGCCGCCCGCGCGGGTCGGGCTGTACGATCCCCTCCCCGGGGGCCACGCCCAGCAGGAATCCGTACCGGTCCCCGTCGGCGGCCGGGGCCTCGGCGAGCCACCAGCCGGGCCGGTCCGGATCGCGTGCCATCTCGTACGTCGCGTCTCCCAGCCGCAGCGCGACCCGGTCTGTCAGCGGTGCCCACACCTCGAACTGCACGGACGGTTCCCCTCGTCTGCGGCGGTACCCGGAACGTGTGCTTGCCCCATCATCGCGGGACGGCCGGAGGAGTTCTGGACACTCCGGCCCTGACGGGCCGACAATCACCCTGTGACGTCGAGTTTCGAGTTCCCCGCCTTCCCGGTTCCGCGCCTGTCCGACGCGGAGCGCGACCGGGCGTTGGAGCAGCTCCGCGAGGGTGCGGCCCTCGGGAAGCTGTCCCACGACACGTTCCTGCGCCGTATGGAACTCGCCCTGGTCGCCCGCCGCTCCGAGGACCTCGTGGTCCTCACCGCCGACCTCGAGAGCCGCGGGAGCGGCGAAGGCCCGTGGACGCGTCGCGTCTTCGCCTGGGTGGGCCGCGCCTCGGCCGTGTCCGCCGGGGTCCGGCGGGCGTGGACCGCCGAGCGGCTGCCCAAGCTGCTGCTGCCGCACCCGAGCGCGCGGGCCCTGCGGATCGGCCGCGACCCCGGCAACGGGCTGCGGCTCACGGACGAGACGGTCTCCCGGGTGCACGCCGAGCTCGGGCTGCGCGACGGGGTGTGGGTGCTCACCGACCTCGGCTCCTCCAACGGCACCACGGTCAACGGACGCCGGGTGACCGGCTCGGTGGCGGTCCGGGCCGGGGACCAGATCGGCTTCGGCCGGATGAACTTCCGGCTGTCCTCCAGCTAGGGGGTGTCGTCGAAGTCCCGTCTGGCCGGCGGGGCCCGGCACGCGCGCTCGCCGCGTTGTCGTCGGTCGACGACGCGAGCGTCGCCTCCCTCCTCGGCCTCGCGATCGCACGCACCGGACGCCGCTCCCTGATCCGGCCTGATCGGCAAGACACCCCCTAGGGCCCGCCCCGTTCCGCGATCTTGCCGGGGCGGATGATGGGGTCCATGGAACACGGAGACCCGAAAGACCCGAAGGACCCGAAGGAACGCCCGGCCGTCGTGCGCCCCGCGCGCCCCGAGGACCTGCCCCGCCTCGTCGAACTCGTCCACGAGCACGTCGCGTACGAGAAGTCCGCGCCCCGCCCCCCGGACCTGGCCGACCAGCTGGGGCCCCAGCTGTTCGCCGAGGGCGCCCGCGTGTGGGTGCTGCTCGCCGAGGCCCCGGACGGCTCGGTCGCCGGATATGCCGCCTGTTCGGCCGAGTTCGCGTTCTGGGACGCCCGGCACTACCTCCACATGGACTGCCTCTACCTCGCCGAGGAGGCCCGCGGCCACGGCCTCGGCGCCGCCCTGATGGACGGCGTGGCGGGCCTCGCCCGCGAGCTCGGCCTCGACCAGGTCCAGTGGCAGACCCCGGACTGGAACGAGGGCGCGATCCGCTTCTACGACCGGCTCGGCGCCACGGGCGCACCCAAGCGCCGCTACGCCCTGTCCGTACCGGGCGAAGGCCCCGCGGCCTCCATGGGGTGTCCTACACATTGACCGTCCCGGCCGCCACGAGCCGTTCGTACGTGGCCAGGACGGTACGGGTCTGGTGCTCGACCTGGGTGGCCACCGGGACCCGGCGGGCCTGGAACCGGGCGCCGAACTCCTCGCACCAGCCGGTGACGAGCCGGTCCAGCCCGGGCGCCGCCGGGTGGCCCTGAGCCCGGAGCACCCGCAGCAGCATCGCGGCGGCGCGCAGCGACAGGCGCCGCCCGAAGGCGTCGATGCTGCCGACGGCGGCCGCCGTGGCCTCGGCGGGGGCCCCGGGGCCGGTCCACTCCACGGTGATCCGGGGGATCAGGGCGAGCGTCCAGTCGACGGCGCGCAGCAGCGCGGCCGCCCCGGGGTCCGCGGTGGGATCGGCGCCGGGGCCGTGGCCGGAGCCCGAGCCGGTGCCCCCGCCGGGCTCCGGGGCCCCGGCCACCCGGTCCCGTACGCGGGCCACGAGCGCGGCGTCGGCGGTGAGCCGCCCCGCCAGGAGCCGCAGGGCGCCGCGCGGGTCCGGATGCGGGGCGGGGTCGTCCACCAGGTCCGAGGCCCACATGGGGACTTCGACGATGGCGGTGGTGCCGTCGTACCGGTGGGCGTGGTACCAGGTGCTGAGCCGGGTGTCCTCCGGGTGGAACGCCCCGGCGGCGTCGGCCCCGGCCTGCGGCATCACGAAGATCCCGGGCCCGGGGGAGGGCCAGCCGGCCGCGTCCGAGGCCCCGGTCTCCACCGGGATCCGCAGCTCGGCGGCCGATTTGGCGAACGGCTCCGCCAGGCCCGGTATGTCCCGGGTGAGCTGTACCCAGGACCCGCCGAGGTCGGTGCCGTGGAGCGAGACCTGCAGGACGGGCCGCAGCTCGTCGATGAGGGCCGTCAGGGCCAGGGTCTCGGGCGGCAGCCGGTCCGGAGGCAGTAAAGACGGCGCCCACTCGGGCTGCTCCGGACCGGGGGGCCGGAAGAAGTTCCGGTGGTAGTCGAGCAGGGAGTGCGGGCGGGGCGTACGGTGCAGGGCCGCCCCGTCGGGGTCGGCGCACAGCAGGAAGTGCCAGCCCCGCCCGGCGCGGATCGCCGGGTCTTCGAGGACGCGCCGCGCCAGCGCGAGCGCGGTGGCACCGCCGACGGGCTCGTTGGCGTGGGCCCCGGCGACGACGAGCACGCCCGCGCCCTGCGGGCTGCCGCTCGGCTCGACGGAGAGCAGCCACAGGGGCCGGCCGCCCCGGGAGGTGCCGGCGCGGCGGAGCCGGGCCGGGCCGGGGTGCTCGTCCGCCAGCGCGCGGGCGGCCAGCGCGAGCTCGGACGGTGTGGGGTAGCACATGTCACGGAGGAGGGTCACGTCTGATGCAATGCCCGCCGCGCACGCCCCCTACTGCTCCGCACGCCCCACACTTCCCGGAATGCCCTGGCCAACGCCTTGCCGGTACGGCCCGGTCCGTCGGCTACTGCTGGTGGAGTCCGCGGCCGGCCAGGGACAGGAAGGCCTCGCCGACCGCCTCCGACAACGTCGGATGGGCGTGGACGTGGCGGGCCACGTCCGCCGGCTCCGCTTCCCAGCCCACGATCAGCTGGCTCTCCGCGATCATCTCCGACACGTGCGGCCCCACCAGGTGGACGCCCAGCACCCGCCCGCCCCGCTCGGCGACCACCTTCACCGTCCCGCCCTGTCCGTGCACCATCCCCTTCGCCACCGCCGTCAACGGCATCGTGTTCACGACGACGTCGTAGGAGAGCTCCCGGGCCTGTGCCTCCGTCAGCCCGACGGCGGCGGTCTGCGGCGCGGAGTACGTCACCCGCGGCACCGCCGCGTAGTCCACCGGGGCACTCGCCACCCCCGCCAGGGTCTCGGCGACGAGCAGCCCCTCCGCGAACGAGGCGTGCGCCAGGCCGAGCGAGGGCGGCGGCAGCAGGTCGCCCACCACGTGGATCCCCGGGACGGCGGTCTCCAGCCGGGACCAGTCGGCCGGTGTCACGAACCCCCGCTCGTCCGTGGTCAGTCCGGCCGCCGCCAGGTCCAGCCCGTCGGTCACCGGGACGCGGCCGACCGCGACGAGCAGCCGCTGCGCCACCACCTCCCCGACGTCCCCGCGCGCCCCTCGTACGGTGGCCCGCACGCCCCCGCCGGGGAGCCGCTCGGAGCCTTCCAGCCGGGCCGCGGTCCGCACGTCGATCCCGCGCTTCTTCAAGCCGCGCGCCAGGTGCCGGGACACGTCGGCGTCCTCCGACGGGACCAGCCGTTCCGCGGCCTCGACCAAGGTCACTTCGGCGCCCATGGAGCGGTGGAAGGAGGCGTACTCCACGCCGATGGCCCCGCCGCCCAGCACCAGGACCGAGGCGGGCAGCCCCGGCGCGAACAGGGCGTCGTCGCTGGTGACGACGGTGTGCCCGTCGGGCTCCAGCCCGGGCAGGACGCGCGGCCGGGAGCCGGTGGCCAGCACGATGCCGCGCGCCGCGGTGAACTCCCGCCCGTCCTCGGTCCGGACCGAGCGCGGTCCGGTCAGCCGGGCGCCGCTGCGCACGACGAGGACGCCGGCGTGCCGCAAGTGGCCCTCCACGCCCTGGTGGTTGCGGGAGACGATGTCGTCGCGGGTGGCGGTCAGGGCCGACCAGTCCACCGAGTCCACGGTGGCCCGCACACCCCACCGCTCCCGCGCCTCGGTCACGCCGTCGACGAGTTCGGCCGCGTGCAGCATCGCCTTGCTGGGGATGCACCCGCGGTGCAGGCAGGTACCGCCGACCCTGTCCCGCTCGAAGAGGGCGACGCGCAGGCCGAGGGCCGCGGCGCGCAATGCGGTGCTGTAGCCGCCCGTCCCGCCGCCGATCACGATGACGTCCACGGAACGCACGGAGTTGCCGGTGCTGTCGGTGTTCATGGGACAAGCCTGCGGTCGGCCCGTGCCATGAGTCCAAGGCAATGATCTTCTCGGTTCCATGCACGTTCTTTATGCTTCCCGACCATGAGCCTGCGTCAGATGGAGTACTTCCTCACCGTCGTGGAGGAGTCCTCCTTCACCCGCGCCGCCGACGCCCTGCACGTCACCCAGCCCGCCCTCTCCCACCAGGTCAAGGCCCTGGAGAGGTCCGTCGGCGGCGAGCTGCTGGAGCGCCTGCCGCGCGGGGTCCGGCTCACTTCCATGGGCCGGGCCTTCCTGCCGCACGCTCAGCTCGCCGTCCGCAGCGCGCGGCAGGCCGAGCGCGCCGCCCGCGCCGCCGCCGGGGCCGCAGGCGGCGAACTGCACCTCGCCACCGTCCATGCCGTCGCCATCGGACTGCTCCCGGGTGTTGCCGCCCGCTGGCGGTCCCTGTACCCGGGCGTCCAGCTGGTCCTGCGCGAGTACGGATCCACGGAGGCCCTGGAAGAGCAGCTCGAACGGGGCGTCGCCGACCTCGCGGTGGGCCCGGAGCCCAAGGAGTGGACCGGCCCGGTCCTGCCGGTGGGCCGTGAGGAACTGGTGCTGGTGGTCCCCTTCGACGACCCGCTGGCCGGCCGGGGCTCCGTCCGGCTGGCCGAGCTCGCCGACCGCGGCTGGATCCGCTGCGCCATGGAACCCTCCGTCCAGGGACGGGCGTTCCTCGACTGGGCATGCGGCACGATCGGCTTCACCCCGCGCACGGTGCTGCGCACGGAGCACACCTCGACGGCCGTGCGGATGGCGGCCGCCGGCGTCGGCATCGTCGTGGCCCCGGCCCACGTGGTCCGGGGCGCCCTCGGCGAGGACTGCGCGCTGCTCTCCCTCGACCCGCCGTGGCACCGCCCCCTCTCCGTGTTCTCCCGCGTCCCGCTGACCGGCGCGGCCGAGGCCTTCGCCGGGCTACTCGTCTCCCGGCCCGCCGTCGCGCAGTAGGACGGCGACCGGCCGGGCCGAGAGCAGGTCCGCCAGCCGCACCTCGCCCTCGTACGGGGCACCCCGGTCCAGGAGCGAGGTCCACCGGCCCGGCGGGAGGGCCAGGGTCGTGTCCCGCCAGCCGCCGGCCCGGGCGAGCCGGCACGAGAGCCGGGTTGCCACGGCGAGGAGCCCCGCCGGGCGGGAGAAGGCCAGGCAGTGCTCCGCCGCCGGGCCCCGGGCCCACAGGGGGGCGTAGCCGGTGAACAGCTCGGGCCGGTCCCGGCGCAGCCGCAGCAGGGCGGCCGTCAGCGCGAGCTTCTCCTCCGCCTGGCCCTGCGGTGCGGCCCCCGCGTCCAGCCGGGCCAGGTCCTCACGCGGGAAGAGGACCGGGCGCCGGTTGTCCGGGTCGACCAGGGCCCGGTACTCCGTCTCGGCCCCCTGGTAGACCTCCGGGACGCCGGGCATCGCCAGGTGCAGCAGGGCCATGCCGAGCAGGTTCGCCCGGGCCGCCGCGGCCAGCTCGGCCGGCAGTTCCGGGTCGTCCGGTGCGTATCCCGCGACGGAGGCCTCGTACGCCGGGTCCTGGTCGGTCCAACTGGTGTGCAGGGCCGCCTCGCGGACGCCCTTGAGGAGCGCCTGTACGAGTCGCTCGGTGCGCTCCGGTACCTCCCCGAGGCCCAGCGCCGTCTGCCGTGCCACCCAGGCCAGTTGGGGATCGGCGCCGCCGGGCCGGCCCATCAGCTCGGGCGCCTGGGAGAGCGCGGAGATCCGGGCCCGGACGTCCGCGCTGCGCTTGGTGTCGTGCGTGGACAGCACCGTCCCGGAGCTCGGCCAGTCCCGGTCGAGCGCGGCGCAGTACGCGTGGAACTCTGCGGGCGGTACGGCCGGTTGCCCGGGATCCCCGCCGACCTCGGTGGCCGACAGCAGCGGGGCGTGCCGGTAGAAGGCCCGGTCCTCCAGCGATTTGGCCCGCAGGGCCGCCGAGGTCTGGGCGAAGCGCGCCGCGAAGGCGGGATCGCGCAGCACGAGGTCCCGTACGCCGGCCACCGCGCCCGGACCGGCCGACGCGGCGGCCTCCGCCAAGGCCTGCGGGTCGAGCCCCGACTCCCCGGGGTACGGCCGGTAGACCGGATAGGCGATCAACAACTCTCGTACACCGGCGGCGAGTTCCGGACCTGCGGCCCGCTCGAGGGTGGCCAGCTCGGCCGCCAGATCGCCGGTCAGCACCTCCCGCGCACAGGCCCGGGCCGTCTGTTCCCAGTCCGGCGTTCCGGTGAACTCCACGTACCGCCGGGCCAGCTCAGGGGCCCCCGCCGGGTCGGTGAACACCCCGTCCA
Organism: Streptomyces sp. NPDC031132; assembly: GCF_055570595.1. Lineage (NCBI taxonomy): Bacteria > Bacillati > Actinomycetota > Actinomycetes > Kitasatosporales > Streptomycetaceae > Streptomyces > Streptomyces sp. NPDC031132. The sequence goes on along the minus strand of NZ_JBVIGX010000016.1, from coordinate 15,368 downwards.
CCCGGTGCAGCGCGTCGTACCCGGTGGTCCCGGCCACCGGCCAGCCGGGCGGCAGCCGCTCCTGCCGGGCGAGGATCTTCTCCACCACCACCCAGCAGTTCCCGCCCACGGCCGTCCGCAGCCGCCGCAGGTACCCCTCCGGGTCCGCCAGCCCGTCGACGTGGTCGATCCGCAGTCCCTCGGCCACCCCGTCCCGCACCAGCTCCAGCACCTTCGCGTGCGTCGCCGCGAACACCTCCGGGTCCTCCATGCGGACCCCGATCAGGTCCGAGATCGTGAAGAACCGCCGGTAGTTGAGGCTCGTGCGGGCCTCCCGCCACCAGGCCGGGCGGTACCACTGCGCGGCCAGCAGCTCGGCCGCCGCCAACCCCGCCGTGCCCTCGCGCAGCGGGAACTCCAGCTCCCCGTGACGCAGTACCCCGTCGTCCCGGTCGACCGCGAAGGCGCCGGGCTCGGCCGGCCCCGGGAGCACCGGCAGCAGCACCTGGCCGCCGCCCGCTTCCCAGTCGATGTCGAACCAGCACGAGTACGGCGACCGCGGCCCCTCGCGCAGCACCTCCCACAGGGGCCGGTTCAGCCGCAGCGGGGTCGGCACCGCCATGTGGTTCGGCACGATGTCCAGCACCAGGCCGAGCCCGTGCCCCCGGGCGGCCGCGGCCAGCGCCCGCAGCCCCGGCTCGCCGCCGAGCTCGGCCCGCACCGCGGAGTGGTCGGTGACGTCGTACCCGTGCGCCGAGCCGGGGACGGCCTCCAGCACGGGCGAGAGGTGCAGGTGCGACACGCCGAGCGAGGCGAGGTACGGTACGGCTGCCTCGGCCGCCGCGAAGGGGAACTCCGGTCGCAGTTGAAGACGGTAGGTCGACGACGGGGCCGCACGTGACGGGGCCGCAGGTGGCCCCGGAGTGACGGCTGTCGGAACGTCAGATTCCGTTTGGCTGCTCGGGTACGGCTGGCTCATGAGAACGTACGTACCCACCTTGCCGGATTCCGTGCCATGACCCAATGCATCCGGGTGACTGCACCGCGTTAGGGTCGATCAAGTGTCCGGAACCGTCAACACCTATCGAAGAGTCATCGCCCTGACCGGGCCCCTACTCCCGCTCCTCTCCTTCCTCGCGCGGCTCCCCGTTGCGATGTCCCAGTTCGGGAGCGTGCTGCTGGTCGCCGAGACCAGCGGCTCCCTCGCCACCGCGGGCATCGTCGGCGGCACCCTCTCCGCCGGACAGGTGGTCTTCGGGCCCGTCCTGGGCCGGCTCGCCGACCGGTACGGGCAGCGGCCCGTGGTCCTGACCGCCGCCGCGGTCAACGCGGTCGCCACCGGCGCCCTGGTCGCCGGGGCCCTCGGAGGCCTCGCCACCGCCCCGCTCGCCGCGATCGGCGCCGTCACCGGAGCCTCCGTACCGCTGATCGGACCACTCGCCCGGACCCGCTCCGTGGCCCTCGCCCACCGCGCCGAGGCCGACGAGGGCGTGGTGGGCGCCGTCCACTCGCTCGAGGGCACCCTGGACGAGGTCTCCTTCGTCTTCGGGCCGGCCCTCGTCGGACTCGCCGCGCTCGTCGCGCACCCCGCGATCGCCCTCGCCGGGGCCGCCGCCCTCGTCGCCGTCTTCGCCACCGCCTTCGCCCTGCACCCGACGGCCGCCGTCACGGCCGGGGCGGGAGCGAAGGAGCACGCCCCGCGGGGACGGGGTGCCCGGGCCGGTGCCCCCGCCGACGCCGAGCGCCGCAGCCGGCACCCGCGCGTCGTGTACGCCGTACGGGGCTCCCTGCTGCTCCAGGGAGCCATGTTCGGCGCCTGCCAGGCCGGAATCGCCGCCCTCACCGCTCGTTTGGGCGTCCCCGGCCAGGCAGGCATCGTGTACGCCGCCATGGGCATCGTCAGCGCCGCCGTGGGACTCGCCCTCGGGGCGCTGCCCGCCCGGATCGGGCTGCGGCTGCGCTGGCGGGCGGCCACCGCCGCCGCGCTGGTGCTCTCCGTACCGCTGCTCTTCACCGACACCCTGTGGCCGCTGTACGCGGTCGTCACCGTGCTCGGAGCCGCCTACGCCCCCCACCTGATCACCGCGTTCGCGCTGACCGAGCGGGTCGTGGAGCCGGCCCGGCTCGCCGAGGCCACGGCCTTCGCCGCCAGCTCGCTCGTGGCCGGGCAGGCCGCCGCGCTCGCCGCCTCCGGCCGGCTCGCCGAGTCGTACGGGCCCGCCGGGGCCTTCGCCGTGGCCGTCGGGGCGGCCGCACTGTCGCTGCTCCTCGCCCTGGTCACCCGGGTGCCCGCCGCCCGGGCGCACCCCGCCGCGCCGAAGGCCTTCATCCCGGCGCAGCAGACCGCCTCCCCGAACGCGACCGGGGACCCGACGGTCCCGCCGGGCCCCGCGGGCTCCTCCTACGCCGGGCGCTGAAGCACCACCAGACACCGTCCTGTCAGCGCCACCCGGTCCCCGGCCGCGAACTGCGGTCCGGTGCCGGGTGGCAGTACGTCCGGCCGCGCCGTGTCCACGACCAGCCGCCACTGCGCCCCGTGCCCGGCCGGGACCGTGAAGTCCTGCGGATCGGCGCCCGCGTTGAACATCAGCAGGAACGAGTCGTCGGTGATCCGCTCCCCGCGCGAGCCCGGCTCGGAGATCGCCTCCCCGTTGAGGAACACCGTCAGCGAGCGCGCGTGCTGCGCCTGCCAGTCGCGGGCCCGCATCGGCTCCCCGTGCGGGGTGAACCAGGCGATGTCGGAGAGCTCGTCGTTCGTCCCCTCCACCGGCCGGCCGTGGAAGAACCGGCGCCGCCGGAACACCGGGTGGTCGCGCCGCAGCCACACCATGCGCCGGGTGAACTCCAGCAGGGACGGCGCCGGTTTGCCCGGCTCCGGCCAGTTGACCCACGACAGCTCGTTGTCCTGGCAGTAGGCGTTGTTGTTGCCGCCCTGCGAGCGGGCGAACTCGTCGCCGTGGCTGAGCATCGGCACGCCCTGCGAAAGCATCAGGGTGGCCGTGAAGTTGCGCATCTGGCGCTCGCGCAGCTCCTGGACCTCCGGATCCTCCGTCGGCCCCTCGACCCCGCAGTTCCAGGACCGGTTGTGGGTCTCCCCGTCCCGATTGCCCTCCCGGTTCGCCTCGTTGTGCTTCTCGTCGTACGAGACGAGGTCGTTCAGGGTGAAACCGTCGTGGCAGGTGGTGAAGTTGATGGACGCCAGCGGGCGGCGGCCGTCGTCCTGGTAGAGGTCCGAGGAGCCGGTCAGGCGCCCCGCGAACTCCGCGAGGGTCCGCGGCTGGCCGCGCCACAAGTCCCGTACAGTGTCACGGTACTTGCCGTTCCATTCGGTCCACAGCGGCGGGAAGTTCCCCACCTGGTAGCCGCCCTCGCCCAGATCCCAGGGCTCCGCGATCAGCTTGACCTGGCTCACCACCGGATCCTGCTGGACCAGGTCGAAGAACGAGGACAGCCGGTCCACCTCGTGGAACTGCCGGGCGAGCGTCGCGGCGAGGTCGAAGCGGAACCCGTCCACATGCATCTCGGTGACCCAGTACCGCAGCGAGTCCATGATCAGCTGGAGCACGTGCGGGGAGCGCATGAGCAGGGAGTTCCCGGTCCCCGTGGTGTCCATGTAGTGCCGGGGATCGTCCGCGAGGCGGTAGTACGAGGCGTTGTCGAGCCCCCGGAAGGACAGCGTCGGGCCCAGGTGGTTGCCCTCGGCGGTGTGGTTGTAGACCACGTCGAGGATCACCTCGATCCCGGCCTCGTGCAGGGCCCGCACCGCCGACTTGAACTCCAGCACCTGCTGGCCGCGGTCACCGGAGGCGTAGCCGTTGTGCGGGGCGAAGAAGCCGATCGTGTTGTAGCCCCAGTAGTTGCTGAGCCCGTCGTCGACCAGCCGGTGGTCGTTGACGTACTGGTGTACGGGCATCAGCTCCAGCGCCGTCACCCCGAGCTTGGTGAGGTGCCCGATGACCGCCGGGTGCGCCAGGGCCCCGTACGTGCCGCGCAGCTCCTCGGGCAGATCGGGATGACGCATGGTCAGTCCCTTGACGTGCGCCTCGTACAGCACGGTGTGGTGGTACTCGTGGCGCGGCGGGCGGTCGTTCGCCCAGTCGAAGTACGGATTGACCACGACCGAACTCATCGTGTGCGGAGCCGAGTCGAGGTCGTTGCGCGAATCCGGGCGGCCGAAGTGGTAGCCGTACACCTCCTCGCCCCAGTCGACGCTGCCGGCGACGGCCCGCGCGTACGGGTCCAGCAGCAGCTTGGCCGCGTTGCAGCGCTGCCCGCGCTCGGGCTCGTAGGGGCCGTGCACGCGGAAGCCGTAGCGCTGCCCCGGCATGACCCCGGGCAGGTAGGCGTGGCGTACGAAGGCATCGGTCTCGCGCAGCTCGACGGCGGTCTCCGAGCCGTCGTCGTGGAGCAGGCACAGCTCGATGCGTCGGGCGGCCTCGGAGTAGACCGCGAAATTGGTGCCGGCGCCGTCGTACGTGGCGCCGAGCGGATACGCCTGTCCCGGCCAGACCTGCATGGATAAGACTCTTCCCCTCGTCCCCCGACTGTCGGGCTGATGGTTCGGGCTGATCCGGCGTGGACCACGTCTCTCCAGATCTTCCCCGAAAGTGGGCCCGCACGCGGGGACTTGGGATGCTCCTCCCGGGTGACCCGGAGAGCTGATATGCGGGTCAGCGGACTATGCGGGCATCGGATAATGGGTCAACGGACCACCGGTGTAAGGGCCATCGGGCTGCATCGGGCGCCGCGCTCGGAGTACCCTTCCGTGATCACTGGAGACGGGCGTCCAGACGCAGAAGGCGGTGCACGGGTGAGCTCGGGAGGTCTGGAGCTGCCCCCTGGTGACAGCGGTCACGAGGGCGGCCCGGCGGACGCCCCAGGAGGTGCACCCGGTGGTGCGCCCGGCGGGGTGTCGGGCGGCGTGTCGGGCGGCGTTCCCACGGGGGTGCCGGCCGGGGCGGTGTCGCTGGCCCCGACGGCGGCGGGGAGTGTGCGGGCCGGGGCCGAGCTGGACTGGGGCGCGGACGCGTGGAGCGAGGTCCGGACCCGTGCCCAGCGCGCCGGGCGTGCGTACATCTGGCTGAACCTGATCGAGCAGCGGCTGCGCGCCGTCGTCGGCGCCGTGCTGCGGCCGATCTACGAGCCCGTGCACGGCGGGGACGACTGGGTGGTCGCGGCCGCCGGACCCGCCGGCCAGGAGTGGGTGCAGCGGGCCGTCGCGGTCCGCGAGGTCAGCCGGCGCAAGGGCTACCTGCTGGACCCGGCCGACGACAACGTGCTGAGCTTCCTGACGCTGCCGCAGCTGCGGGAGCTCATGGTCCAGCACTGGCCGTGCTTCGAGCCGTACTTCGACGACCGGCGGGAGATCGAGCTCGCGCTCGACGAGCTGGAGGTCACCCGGAACGTGGTCTCCCGCAACCGGGCGCTGTCGCGGGCGGTGCTGGAGCAGGCGGAGCGGGCCTCGGCCCGGCTGCTGGAGGTGCTGGGCGGCGGCGCGGGCTCCCCGGCGGCGGACCGGCTGCCGATCGACGCCGTCGAGGACCTGGTGGGCGACCGGTACGCGGACGTCATCTCGGTCCACCCGGACCGGGTCCGGCTGCAGCGCCAGCTCCCCGCGGAGGACCTGTTCGGCGGGGCGCGGCGGCTCGACGCCATCGGCATAGGGCTCAACCTGCTGGTGCAGAACTTCTCGGGCCGAAGACTCGTGCGCCTCACGGAGGCCGGCTGCCGGGTCCGGCTGCTGTTCCTGAACCCGGCCAGCAGCGCCGTGAAGCGGCGGGAGCGGGAGCTCGGCCTGCGCAAGGGCGAGCTGAGCCGCTCGGTGGAGATGAACATCCTGCACGTGCGTCGGGTGCGGGCGGGGCTGCGGGATCCCTCGCGGTTCGAGATCCACGTCTTCGACGAGACGCCCCGCTTCACCGCCTACCTGGTGGAGGGGGAGTCCTCGGGCATCGCGGTCGTGCAGTCGTACCTGCGCCGGGCGCGCGGCATGGAGGCGCCGGTGCTGGTGCTGCGGGGCGGCGGAGCCCGCGGTTCCTCGCGGGACGCGGAGCACGGGCTGTTCCCGACGTACCGCGAGGAATTCGAGTCGATCTGGCAGGATTCCCGCCCGGTGTCGTGACTGTCAGTGCCCCGTGGCAGGCTGAAAGTCGTTGACCGAAGGTGTACGGGGTGCACGGGGAGTACGGGGTATGGGGGGGCACGGGGTGGAGAACTGGCGCGGCACGGGGGACTGGCACGGCGGTGTGCTGATCGGATTCGACCTGGAGACGACCGGCACGGAGCCGGGGGAATCGCGGATCGTGACGGCGGCGGTGGTCGAGGTGCGGGCGGGCGAGGTGCGCGAACGGCGCGGCTGGCTCGCGGATCCGGGGATACCGATCCCCGAGGGCGCCTCGGCGATCCACGGGATCAGCACGGAGCGTGCGGTGGCGGAGGGCCGCCCGGTGCGCGAGGTCGCGGACGAGGTCGCGCAGGTGCTCGTCGAGCACTGGCGGCGGGGCGCGGTGGTCGTCGCGTACAACGCGGCCTTCGACCTGACCCTGCTGACGGCCGAGTTGGCCCGGCACGGGCTGCCTTCGCTGGCCGACCGGCTGGGCGGGGCGCAGCAGACCGGGCCCGTGGTGGACCCGCTGACCATCGACCGGGCGGTGGACCGCTACCGGCGCGGCAAGCGCACCCTGGAGGCGGTGTGCGGGGTGTACGGGGTCAGGCTGGACGCCGCGCACGATGCCGGCGCGGACGCGCTGGCCGCGGTGCAGGTGGCCCGCGCGATAGCCGCCCGCCACCCGGAGGTGGCGGCGCTCACCCCGGCCGACCTGCACGTCCGCCAGGGCGGCTGGCACGAGCGCTGGGCCCGCGACTTCCAGTCGTACCTGCGCCGTCAGGGCACCCCGGACGCGGTGATCGACACGGCGTGGCCCCTGCGGAGCCTGCTGCCGGCCTCGGCCTGAGGCCTACACGGGCCACTCCGCGCGGTCCCCGGGCTCCGCGCCGGGGCCGGGGGCGGGCGGGTCCCCGGTGCGCGGGCGCCGGGGCCGGGCTGCGGTGTGGATCGTGGTGTGCCGGCATGCGCGGTTCGCGGTACCGCACCTCTTAAAAGGTTCGCGGTACCGCACCCCTTAAAAGGCGTGCCAGCGCGTTTCCGGGTCGCCTTCGCGCAAGGAGGCCACCCGGCGGCGGAATTCGGCCAGTGCCTTCGGGTTCGTCGGGGCGTGCTGGGCGACCCAGGCGCAGCTGGCCGTCTCGCGGGCACCCCGCAGCACCGCACAGCCGGCCCAGTCGCGCACGTCCCATCCGTACGCCGCCACGAAGGCCTCGTACGACTCCGGCGGCAGCCCGTACCGGTCGCGGGACAGGGCCATCACCACCAGGTCGTGCTCGCGCAGATCGGCGGAGACGGTCTCCAGGTCCACCAGGACCGGCCCGTCCGGACCCACGTGGACGTTGCGGGGGAGGGCGTCGCCGTGGATCGGGCCCGGCGGCAGGTGCGAGGTGAGCGCGGCCACCTCGCCGGCGTACGCATCGCGCCGGGCCCGCAGGTAGGCCGAGTCGGCCGGGTCGACGGCCTCGCCCGCCAACCGCAGCCAGCGCTCGACCCCGCCCAGCAGGTCCCGCGCGGGCAGCGCGAACGGCGCTGTCGGGAGGGCGTGGATCTGCCGCAGCAGCACCGCCAGGTCGTGCGGTCCGGCAGGCCGCACCGCATCCGCGAGGCGGTGCCACAGGGTCACCGGGTGCCCCGCCACCAGCCGCGGCTCCGGCTCGGCCGCGCGCACCGCCGGGATCCCGGCCTCCTCGAGCCAGCCCGCCACGGCGAGCTCCCGCTCGGCCCGCTCCAGCAGCGCCGCCTCCCGGCCGACCTTCACCACCAGATCGCCGGCCGCGAAGACCGCGTTCTCGCCCAGCGCCAGCAGAACGGCCGGCCCCGTGAGCCCCGCCGCCCCCAGCACGCCCCTGGCCTGCGCCTCGTCCATGCCACCTCTCCACATCCGGACCACCACGAATCCGCCAAGTCTTGCATTTCCGCGTCTTCGTCCCGCCTTCGTCTTCGCCGTTGCCTTCGCCGCTGCCTTCGCCTTCGCCTTCGCCCCCACCGGCTCCCGGCCAGGCGGCCGAATATCTTCGTTGCACGAGACGTATCGTCTCGTTAGTCTCGCTGCATGACCTCAGCCAAGCCCGCACACCTCGCCATGTTCTCCATCGCCGCCCACGGGCACGTGAACCCGAGCATCGAAGTGATCCGGGAACTCGTCGCCCGCGGGCACCGTGTCAGCTACGCCGTCCCCGCCTCCTTCGCCGAGAAGATCGCGGAGACCGGCGCCACACCGGTGATCTGGAACTCCACCCTCCCCACCGACGACGAGCCCGAGGCCTGGGGCACCGAGCTCATCGACAACATCGAGCCGTTCCTGAACGACGCCGTCCAGGCCCTGCCGCAGCTCGCGGCCGCCTTCGAGGGCGACGAGCCCGACCTCGTCCTCCACGACATCACCTCCTACCCGGCGCGCGTCCTCGCCCACCGCTGGGGCGTCCCCGCCGTCTCCCTCTCGCCGAACCTGGTCGCCTGGACCGGGTACGAGCAGGAGGTCGGCGAGCCGATGACGGCCGAACTGCGCGCCTCCGAGCGCGGGCAGGCGTACTACGCCCGCTTCCGCGCCTGGCTCGACGAGAACGGCATCGACGAGGACTGCGACCCCTTCGTCGGCCGGCCGCGCCGCAGCATCGTGCTCATCCCGCGCGCCCTCCAGCCCCACGCCGACCGCGTCGACGAGTCCGTCCACACCTTCGTCGGCGCCTGCCAGGGCGACCGCAGCGCCGACCAGGGTGCCTGGGAGCGCCCGGCGGCAGCAGAGGGGAAGAAGGTGCTGCTGGTCTCCCTCGGCTCCACCTTCACCAAGCAGCCCGCCTTCTACCGCGCCTGCATCGAGGCCTTCGGGGACCTGCCCGACTGGCATGTGGTCCTCCAGATCGGCAAGTTCACCGACGAGGCCGAACTGGGCGCCGTCCCGGCCAACGTGGAGGTCCACCGCTGGGTTCCCCAGCTGGACATCCTGCGCCAGGCCGATGCCTTCATCACCCACGCGGGCGCCGGCGGCAGCCAGGAAGGCCTTGCCACCGCCACCCCGATGGTCGCCGTCCCGCAGGCCGTCGACCAGTTCGGCAACGCCGACATGCTCCAGGGACTCGGCGTCGCCCGGCACGTCCCGAGGGAGGAGGCCGACGCACCGACCCTGCGGGAGGCCGTCCTCGCACTCGTCGCGGACCCCGAGGTCGCGGCGCGCGCCGAGGCCGTCCGCGCGCAGATGGCCGCCGAGGGCGGTACGCGACAGGCCGCCGACCTCATCGAAGCCGAACTGTCCGCGTTGTCGGTGCGCCGTCCTATCGTTCGGTCATGACCACGAAGTCCACGAAGAAGTACGCGGCCCTGCTGCGCGGAATCAACGTCGGCGGGGCCAAGAAGGTCCCGATGGCCGAGCTGCGCGAGGTCCTGGCGGGCCTCGGCCACACCGAGGTGCAGACGTACCTGCAGAGCGGCAACGCCGTCTTCGCCAGCACGAAGAAGGACCCGGTCGCCCTGGCCCGCGAGCTGGAGCGGGCCATCGAGGCCCGCTTCGGCTTCGTGGTGCGCTGCCTGGTGGTCGACGGCGATTACCTGCGCGCCGTCGCCGAGGCCTGCCCCTTCCCGGCCGCCGAGCTGGAGGGCAAGCAGCTGCACGCCACCTTCCTCTCCGCGCAGCCGGCCGAGGAGCGGTTCGCCTCGATCGACGGGCCCGCGTACCTCCCGGAGGAGTACCGGATCGGCGACCGGGTCGTCTACCTCTACGCCCCGAACGGGCTGGGCCGCTCCAAACTGGCCGAGGTCCTCGCCAGGCCCGCCGTGTTCAAGGGCATCGACGCGACGACCCGTAACTGGAACACCGTCGCCAAACTCGTCGAGCTGACGGAAGCGAGTCAGCCCTAGCTCCAGTCGATGTCGGCCAGGCTGTCCAGCGGACTGCGGTCCTCCACGGCCCTCGGGACCGCCAGCGTGTCGGCCTGGACCAGCGCGGCGGGGAACGTGAGGCCGATCCGGTTCTGGACCTCGCCCAGCTTGACCTGGAACACCCGGAACTCGTCCAGCTCCAGGACCTCCGTCAGGACCAGGTTCTGGGTCAGCAGGAACGCCTTGGCCTTGAGGGTGCCGTTCTCGGAGTACGCGAGCACCTTCCAGAACTCGCGCGGAAGCTGCACGCCCCGGAAGACGCGGTCGTCGTCCTGGAACACCGGCCCGCCGAACACGCTGATCTTCAGGCCCTCGACCTCGACCTCCTCGAAGAGGGCGTTCTCCAGCTCACCCCAGATGCCGGCCTTCGCACTCTGGTTGAAGTCGTCCATCTGCGGGGTGATGTTGGTGTAGAAGAACGAGTCGGTGTTGGCGCGGTCCGCCTCGGGCATGGGGCCCCAGATCAGGTCGGCGCGGCGCGCGATGTGGCCCCGGTCGAGCCGGTTGCCCTTGTAGATCTCATTGCCGACCTGGACGTCGGCCGGCAGCCGCGGGTCCTTCTTGAACTCGATCCCGCTGCGGTCGATCTTCTTGATGGCGCCGCCGTCGATGTTCCAGGCCACCCAGAAGGCGAACCGCCGCTTCCCGTTCAGCGCCAGCGAGAAGTGGGTGTACGGGATGACCTCGGTCCCGGAGAGCTGCACGGCATCCGCCTTGACGGCCGCATCCAGCTGCGGGGTGGATATCGGCACCGTGAGGAAGCCCGGGTCGTACCCGGCCACGGCCTCCAGCGAATCGCGGGCCGGCGGCTGGAGGGTGATCTTCAGTTCCTCGAAGACCGAGTGGGGGAAGCAGGCCAGCGCCCGGTCCTCGGGGTCCGCGTCGCTCTCGCCGCCGAAGTGCAGACCGGCCAGTACGTCGGTCGGCTTGCCGGTGCGCGCCTTGAACAGCCAGGCCGAACCGGAGTCGCCGGGCAGGCTGATCTCGCCGCCGTCCGCCGGATGGCCGGGGTCGGGGCCTATCTCGAAGCACTCGATCTCGCGCACCCCGACCGGCGGTCCGTAGTCGATGCTCACCTTGGCGAAGGGCCGCGTCACCACCCCGTGCGTGACACCGGTGGTCCGCCCGCTCTTGACGACCTTGTCGTCGATCTGCGGCTCGCCCAGCTTCGTCGGCGTGACGCCGAGGTCCAGGATGGCCGTGTCGAAGTCGCGTTCCGTGATGCCGGCGACGGCGCAGTCGCCGACCTGGCCGAGGTGGGAGCGCTTGAGCGTGCCGAGCCGGTTCAGGGCGATACGGCTGTCGTCGGCGGTCCCGGGCTGTACGACCTCGTCGCCCGGCACGCCCTTGCGGCCGTTCAGCACGTGCCAGTTGCTCAGGACGCAGGTCGAGCCGTCGTTCTTGTCGAAGACGATGCAGCCGAGGGTTCCGGCGCTCACTTTGACGTTGCCGACGCTCACCCCGGGACGGACCGGGTCGACGCGCTTCTGCCGCTCGGGCGTCTGGGCCTCGGGCACCACCAGGAAGTGCGGCTTGTAGCTGCGCTGCACGACATCGGTCGGCACCTTGACGCCGCCGCCTATGTCGATGACCGGCGGTATCTCGACGCTGTCCACGTCCCGTACGCCCTCCGGCCGGACCTTCTTGTCCACCGTGAACTGCAGCGCCAGTTCCTTGCTCCGCTTGCCGTTCTTCTCCTTGTAGCCGATGCCGATCGAGGACACGTTCGGGTCGCTGAGGTAGCTCGACCCGCGGGTACGGATGAATTGCTTGAGCGAGGTGATCAGTTCGTCCTGCCCGTTCGCGGGCTTGGCGGACGTGCGCTTCTTGACAGCCATCAGGGGCTCCCTTCAGGCAAGGAGTTCAGGCGAGAGAAGCCCCGCCGAGAAGATTCCGGCCCCCGAGATGGTTGAAATCGACGCAAACAGACCGGGGCTCCCCGCTCCGTGCGTGCACTTCCAGCCTACGGCCGGGCTACTGGCCGAGCGCGTCGAGGACGGCCAGCTCCCGAGGCGTCAGGTGGATGGTTGCCGCGTCAATGTTTTCGGCCAGGTGGGCGGGGGACCCGGTGCCCGGCATGGGGCACAGCACCGGTGACCGGTGCAGCAGCCAGGCCAGCGCGATCTGCCCCGGGCCCGCACGGTGCCCGGTGGCCACGGCGGTCACCGCGGCCGCGCTCTCGCGGGTGAGGGCGCCGCTGCCCAGGGGGTAGTACGGGAGGAAGGCGATCCCGCGCGCCTCGCACAGGGCGAGCACCTCCGCCGAGGACCGGTCCAGCAGGTTGTACGGGTTCTGGACGGAGGCGACCGGGACGAGCTCCAACGCCTCGTGCAGCTGTCCGGCGGTGACCGTGTCCAGCCCGATGTGCCGGATCTTCCCCTCCTTCTGCAACCCGGCGAGCGCGCCCAGCTGTTCGGCCATCGGGACCGACGGATCGAAGCGGTGCAGCTGGTAGAGGTCGATGCACTCCACCCGCAGCCGCCGCAGACTCGCCTCGCACCTCTCCCGCAGCTGCTCGGGACGCCCTGCGAGATGCCACCGGTCCGGGCCGGTGCGCACCACCCCGCCCTTCGTGGCGATGACGAGCTGCTCCGCGTACGGGTGAAGGGCCTCGGCGATCAGCTCCTCGGCCAGGTCGGGGCCGTAGTTGTCGGCCGTGTCGACGAAGGTGACACCGCGGTCGACGGCGGTGTGCAGCAGGGCCCGGGCCTCGGCGCGGCTGCCGCGCGGGCCCCAGTAGCCGGGTCCGACCAGACCGCCCGTACCGAGGCCGAGCCGCCGAACGGGGAGATCGCCGCCGAGAAGGAACATGTCGTCCGCCATGCCCCGACGGTAACTCAAGGCTCCGGATGTGCCAGGCTCCTGGCCATGCGTTACATCATCATCGGCGCCGGCGCGATCGGCGCGACCATCGGCGGACGGCTGGCGGAAGCGGGCGCGGAGGTCGTGCTCGTCGCGCGCGGCGCGCACGCACAGGCCCTCACGGCGGACGGACTGCGGCTCACGACGGCGGACGGGACCCGGGTGCACCGGATCCCGGTGGTCACGGGCCCGGCGGAGCTGGGTGAACTGCGGCCGGACGACGTACTGCTGCTGACCGTCAAGACCCAGGACGCGATCGCCGCGCTCGATGCGTGGGGCGACGCGGAGGTCGCGGGCGGCGGCACGGCGGCGCAGCGGCTGCCGGTGCTGTGCGCACAGAACGGGGTGGAGAGCGAGCGGCTGGCGCTGCGCCGCTTCGCGCGCGTGTACGGGGTCTGCGTATGGCTGCCCGCCACGTTCCTGGAGCCGGGGGTGGTCTCCGCGCTGTGCGCGCCGCTGACGGGCATCCTGCACATCGGACCGGCCGCGGGGGGCGCGGATGCACGGGCCCGGCGGATCGCGGCCGACCTGGAGAAGTCCGGCTTCGAGGCGCCGGTCGTCGAGGACGTGATGCGGTGGAAGTACGCGAAGCTGCTGGGGAACCTCGGCAACGCGATCCAGGCGACGACCGGTCCGGAGCCGGACCCGGCGAAGGGCGCGCTGCTGCTCCGCGCGGTCCGCGAGGCGAAGGCGGCGTTCGACGCCGCCGGGATCGCGTACGCCTCGGACGCGGAGCAGGCGGCGGCCCGTGACGGCAAGGTGGACCAGCCGCCGGGCCTGCGGGGCGGCTCCTCCTGGCAGTCCCTGCATCGGGGCACGGGCTCGATCGAGGCGGACTACCTGAACGGTGAGATCTCGCTGCTGGGGCGCCTCCACAGGATCCCGACCCCGGTGAACGACACCCTCCGTCACGCGGCGAACATCTTCGCCCGCGAGGGCCTCCCGCCGGGCGCGATGTCCATCGAGGACCTGACGGCCCTGGCCGACGAGGCGGCGGCCAGGGCCTAGGTGTGTCGTCGAAGTCCCGTCTGGCCGGTGGGCGGACGACGCTACTTAGACGACACCCCCTAGGAGGCACCTCGGACGTCAGAACGTCAGAACGTGCGGTCGCTGCGCCAGCTGGCCTGGCTGGACGGGTTGTTCAGGTCGACGGTGAGGCCGGAGAGGCGGCCGTCCGCGCCGCGGGTGCCGGTGTACCGGCCCCGGGGTCCGTGGTTCCACTGGACGACGAAGTAGATGTCGTTCCCGGTGACCTTGGCGTCCGCCTCCAGGGTCCCCACGGTGTTTCCGGACGACGTGGTTCCGAAGAGGTTCCCGTTGCCGTCCTGGGTCAGGTTCACGTGCACGGTGGCGTTGGTCTGGTAGATGGTCCACTCACCACCGGCGTTGAAGAACGCCGCCGCCCGGGCCTCCCGCACCGCACTCGGCGCACTGGCGGGGGTGGCGTTCGCGGGGGCGGTGAGACCCGCTCCCGCGACGGACAGGATCAGGGCGGCGGCGGACGTGGTCAGGAGCTTGCGCGTACGGCGTGACATGGACATAAGCCCTCCAGGGGCGGCCAGGACGATCGATCCCGTTGTGTGATGCACGGAACCTCGCGCCTGGACTACCCATGATCCACTGGCCCGAGCCCTTGATTCACTCGAACGAGAATCAGGCCGCGGCGAGGAGGGGCACGCCGCACGGCGCCGTGTCGTAGCGGCGCAGCAGCAGGCGGGCCAGCTCGGGAGCCGCTCCGAGCACGCCGGCCACCAGGTCCACCCCGGCGGCTTCCGCACCCGCCTCGATGCGGTCCGGCAGGCGCCCGGGGGCGATGACGTACGGGGCCACCGCCACCCGGCGGACGCCCTCGGCGCGCAGCGCCCGTACGGCGTCCTCCGTACGGGGCAGTGAAGCGGAGGCGAACGCAGGCCGCACGGCGCACCAACCGGTGTGCCGCCACTCCCGCGCGATTTCAGCGATCACTGCGATCGCCTCCGGGTCGGAGGAACCGGCGGACGCGAGCACCACACCGGTGGTGGCGCGGTCCGCCGGGGTGAGGCCCGCTTCCGCGAGGCGCCGCTCCAGGGCGCCGACCAGCAGCGGGGACGGGCCGAGTACGTCCGCGATCCGGAAGGAGAGGTCCGGCATCCGGGACGTGGCCTCGGCCAGCACCGCGGGTATGTCGGCCTTCGCGTGGAACGCCCGCGTCAGGAGCAGCGGGAGGGCCACGATCTCCCGTACGCCGGATCGGTACAGGGCGGAGGTCACCTGGGCCACCGTCGGGGTGTCGAAGTCCAGGAAGGCCGTCTCCACCCGCAGCCCCGGCCGCAGCGCCCGCACCCGCCGGGTGAGGGCGTGCACGGTCGCCGCGTGCCGCGGGTCGCGGCTGCCGTGGGCGATGACCAGCAGGACGGGAGCGCCGGCGGAGCCGGCGCCGGGGGCGCGGAACACGGATCGCACGGCGGGGCTCAGCTCTTCACCAGCAGGCCGCGGCTGCGCAGTACCCACCGCTCGACCGGGCTGAAGATGAGCAGGTCGATGGCGATGCCGACCACGAGGATCA
>NZ_JBVIGX010000015.1:67716-161640 GCF_055570595.1 Streptomyces sp. NPDC031132 | reverse complement strand
CCCCCCCCCCCCCCCCCCCCCCCCCCCCCCCCCCCCCCCCCCCCCCCCCCCCCCCCCCCCCCCCCCCCCCCCCCCCCCCCCCCCCCCCCCGCTGCTCCGGGCGGCGCCCGAGGGGCTGACCGCCGCGGGGGCGGCCGAGGCGGCCGGGATCTCCCGGATCACCGCCCGCCGCTACCTGGAGCACCTGGTGGACACCGGGCGGGCGGACCGCACCCCCCGGTACGGCCAGGTCGGCCGCCCCGAACTGCACTACCGCTGGCTGGCGGCGGCCGGGACCGGCTCGGTGTCGAAGGTGTAGAACTTCCGGTGGTCCAGCATGTCCGCCGGGGTCACGTCGTTCCACGGCCGCATGGTGTCGTGCAGGTCGACGACGTTCGTGGTGCCCGCGGCCGGCAGGTACGTGGACTTCGGGTTGCGGGTCTGCCACTCGGCCCACAGCTTGTCGACGAAGGCGTGGTGCATCCAGAACACCGGGTCGTTGGGGGAGACCCCGGTGGCCATCTGGCCGCCGACCCACACGTGCACCCGGTTGTGGAGGTTGGCGCCGCGCCAGCCCTCCAGGTGGTTGCGGAACCCGTTCGAGGAGCTGTTCCACGGGGCCATGTCGTACACCGGCATGTTGAGCACGGCGTCCACTTCGGCCTTCGTCGGCAGCTCGGCCACCCCCGCACCGAGCGCCCGGCGCAGGTACGCGCGCCCGTCCACCCGTACGTTTATCGGCCACTTGCCGTTGGCGGACGCGAACGGCCCGTCGAGGACCTGTCCGTCGCGGGCCCGGCCGGTGCCGCCGAGGAAGTCGGCGGCCCAGAGGGAGGAGCGGGTGGTGCGGTCCGCGCTCCAATCCCAGTACGGGAGCGAAACCTTCGGGTCCACTTTCTGCAGCTCGGCCTCGAACTCCAGCAGGAAGCGGCGGTGCCAGGGCAGGAACGAGGGCGAGCGGTGACCGACGCGGTCGCCCGAGTCGGTGTCGGCCATGATGAACCCGTTGTGGGTGGTGACGAACCGGTCGTACGTGCCGGTGCGCTTGAGCTCGAGCAGCGCACTGGTGAAGGCGCGCTTCTCCTCGGCGGTGAGGGCGGCCTGGTTCTTGCGGACGGTCATGCCGTGCCTCCCACGGGCGCGAAGGGGGCGAGGACGGCGCCCTGGAGCTCGCGCACGGCGGCGCGGGCGAGCGAAGCCGGATCGGCGAAGGTCTCGTAGTGGTTGACCACGCTGATCCAGGTGCCGTCGGCGTTGCGCATGACGTGCAGTTCGCGGCCGTCTATCCGGACGGTCGGCAGTCCGTCGTGGCCGCCCCCGTGGTGGCCGCCGTGGTGGCCGCCCCCGCCCGGGGTGATCTGTATGCGACGGCCCTGGTACACCTCGTCGACCGTGCCGGCGGGTAGGGAGGCGCGGGAGTCGGCGGCGGCTGCGTGCGCGGTGGCGCCGGCGATGCCGAGGACGGTGAGAGCGCCGGCGGTGGTGCCCAAGGCTTGCCGGCGGGTGATCTTGTTCATGGGCCGAAGAGGTATCAGGACGGCAAAGGCCGTTGACCGGTATCCGGACATGCATGGATAAGTTGCCCATAGAACCAGTTGGTCGATCTTCCCGTCCGACCCGGATTCGACGGCCCGGACGGGAAGATCTTCGTACAGAAGCCTACTCGACAGTAAGTTGTCCCGCTGCACGCACCCCCTATGGAGGGGGTCACACCGTGGAGTCGGCCGGAAACTCTCGGTGTCGGCGCCCGAATCCTCCGCCAAGGGGGTCGAAGCGGTCTTTGTGATGATCAGTCACTTATAGTCCGGATATGGCTCTTCATGAGACGAAAGACGTGGCCGCCGGTGACCTCGACACGGACGTGTTCACGTCCGCGCTGAGCGGCCAGATCCTCCCCAAGTACCGGATGCCCGACGAGCACTCGCCCACGGAGGTGGTCTACGAGCTGCTCAGCAACGAGCTCCTCCTCGACGGCAACGCGGCCCAGAACCTGGCCACCTTCTGCACCACCTGGTCCGACGACGGCGTACACCGCCTGATGAACCAGTGCCTCGACAAGAACATGATCGACAAGGACGAGTACCCGCAGACGGCCGAGATCGAGGCCCGCTGCGTCAACATCCTGGCCGACCTGTGGAACGCACCGGCCGACGGCGCGGCCACCGGCTGCTCCACCACCGGATCCAGCGAGGCGGCCATGCTCGGCGGCCTCGCCCTCAAATTTCGCTGGCGTGCCCGCCGCCGGGCCCAGGGCCTTCCCGCGGACCGGCCCAACCTGGTGTGCGGGCCGGTCCAGATCTGCTGGGAGAAGTTCGCCCGCTACTTCGACGTCGAACTGCGCCCGGTCCCGCTCGAACCCGACGCCACCGGCTTGCGCCCCCATCAGCTCGCCGAGTACGTCGACGAGAACACCATCGGCGTCGTCGCCATCGTCGGCGTCACCTACACCTGCGACTACGAGCCCGTGGCCGAGATCGCCGCCGAACTCGACCGGATCCAGGCCGAGCACGGCTGGGACGTCCCGGTCCACGTGGACGGGGCCAGCGGCGGCTTCGTCGCCCCCTTCCTCCACCCCGACGTGGTGTGGGACTTCCGGCTGCCGCGCGTCGCTTCCATCAACACCTCCGGGCACAAGTACGGGCTCGCGCCCCTCGGCGTCGGCTGGATCGTGTGGCGCACCGCCGACCTGCTGCCCAAGGAGCTCGTCTTCGACGTGGACTACCTCGGCGGCGACATGCCGACGTTCGCCCTCAACTTCTCCCGCCCCGGCGGCGAGGTCATCGCCCAGTACTACCTCTTCCTCAGGCTCGGCCGCGCCGGTTACAAACGCGTCCACGAGGCCTGCGTCGCCACCGCCCAGTACCTGGCCGGGGAGATCGCCGCCATGGGCCCGTTCACCCTGCTCTACGACGGCCTCGGCGGCCTCCCCGCGGTCTCCTACCGGCTCACCGACCAGGCCGCGGCCGGGTTCACCCTCTACGACCTCTCCGACCGGCTGCGGATGCGCGGCTGGCAGGTGCCCTCGTACCCGCTGCCGGCCGCCCGCGACGACACCGTCATCCAGCGCGTGCTGATCCGGCACGGCGTGACCCGCGACCAGATCGCCCTGCTCGTCGCGGACCTGCGCCAGGCGGTGGACCACCTCGCCGCCACACCCCCGCCGGTCCCGGCGACCGAGCCCCGCTCCGGGTTCCATCACTAGCTTCCGCTCGGGCCCGCCGCCGGGCGGTTGCGGCTGCCGCCGCGGGTCCACATCGCGCGCGCGGGGATCGCGTACCGCCGTGACATGCGGAACGCGGGGAACGGGCTGCTGCTGACGGACTCCTTGTACGCCACGGCGGCCCGCCCCGTGAGGTACCAGCGGCGCGGGGTGTCGTCGCCGCGGGTGAACTGGATGACCGCGTCGCGACGGCCGAGGCTGACCGGCTGGTGGACGTACCCGAACCGGAACGGCCGGGGTTCGCGGCCGGACAGCCGCCGGGCGATGGCGTCGGCGGCGTACACGGCCGTGGGGATGCCGCTCTGGCACGTGCCGTGCACGACCCCGTACGCCTGGCCGACGGCGGCGGCGTCGCCCACCGCGTACACCGACGGGTGGGAGACCGAGCGCAGGGTGGGGTCGGTGACGATCCGGCCCCGGCCGTCGGTGGTCAGGCCCGCGTCCGCGGCCAGTGCGGGCACCCGTACGCCGGTGGTCCACACGACCGCGTCGGCGGGGACGTACTCGCCCCCGGCCAGTGCCACACCCTCCGGCAGGACCTTGACGACCTCCGCGCCGGTGCGCACTCGCACGCCGAGCCGCTCCAGCACCCGCTCCAGGTAGCCGCGGGCACGCTCGCCGAGCATGGCCGCGGGGACCTCCCGGCTGAGCAGTTCGACGCGCAGGCCCGGCCAGGATTCGGCGATCTCGGCAGCCGTCTCCACCCCCGTGAGCCCGCCGCCGCACACCGCGACCGTGCCGCCCGCGGCGGCGATCGCCGGCAGCCTCCCGGCCAGCTCGAGGGCCGCTGCTGCGTCGTCGAAGGTGTACGCGTGGATGTCGGCGCCCGGGACGGCGCCGGTGTCGCAGACGCTGCCGACCGCGTGGACCAGCGTGTCGTACGCCAGTACGCGGCTGCCGTCGGCGGTCTCGACCGCGACCTCGCGGCGGTCGGCGCGGATCGCGGTCGCCCGGCCCTGCACGAACTCGATGCCGGTGCCGGCGAGCAGGTCCGCGATCCGGTGGTCGGCCAGCTGCTGGCCCGTGGCGAGCTGGTGCAGCCGCAGCCGCTCGGTGAACCGGCCGGAGGGGTTGACCAGGGTGACCCGGCCACCGCTGCGGCGGGTGCGGCGAGCGGTCCGGATCGCGGCCATCAGGCCCGTGTAGCCGCCGCCGAGGACCAGGACGCGGTGGTGCGTGCCGAGGTTCGAGGGGGTGGTCATGGCTGACCTCCTGGTGAGGCTCCGCCGGGGGCCGTGCCGCCCCGGCATGTCACCCCACGGACGAGACGGCACCACCGCCGCGTGACGCGGACCCGATGTGACCCGCGTCGCATCCGTTCAGGCGGCTCGCATCCCCGTCAGCTTCTCCGGGTTCGCGATCAGGTGGATGGTGTCCACGGCCCCGTCCACCAGGTGCAGCACCAGTACGGTCACCGGGATCCCGGCCGAGTACGCGACGATGCCCGGCCCGCCGTTGACCTCGACCAGTTCGATGCCGAGCTGTTCCGGCAGCCGCCGGGCGAACGTGGCGAACGCATGCGCCACCAGTTCCGCGCCCTGGATCGCCTTGCGCGGCGCGGGGGCCAGGCCGCCGCCGTCGCTGACCAGGGTGACGCCCGGCGCCAGCACCTCCAGCATCGACGCGACGTCGCCGCCGGAGCTGGCCTCCAGGAACCGCTGGGTCACACGGCGGCGCACCGCCAGGTCCGTGTCGTAGCGGGTGCGCCGGTCCTCCACGTGCGCCCGGGCCCGGCGGGCGGTCTGGCGTACCGCGGCCTCGTCGCGGCCGACGATGTCGCCGATCTCCGCGTACGCGTACCCGAACGCCTCGCGCAGGACGAACACGGCCCGCTCCAGCGGCGACAGCGACTCCAGGATCAGCAGCATCGCGGTGGACACGGTGTCCGCCAGGGCCACGTCGTCCGCGACGTCCGGGCCGGTCAGGAGCGGCTCGGGCAGCCACGGCCCCACGTACGACTCCCGTTGGGCCTGGGCGCTGCGCAACCGGTCGATCGCCAGCCGGGTGGTCACCCGGACCAGATACGCCTCGGCGTCGGCGACCTGCCCCGCATCCACCCGGCTCCAGCGCAGCCAGGCCTCCTGGACGACGTCCTCGGCGTCGGCGGCCCGGCCCAGGACGCGGTACGCGACCGCCTGGAGCAGCCCCCGGTGCTCGTGGAAGGCGCGATGCGCCTCGCTCTCCGCCGTCACAGCCGAAGCCTCCCCGTGTCCCTGTCCCTGTCCGCGTCCGCGCCCGTGTCGGTCCTGCGTACCCGGCGCATCCTAGGGGGTGTCGTCAAAGTCCCGTCTGGCCGGTGGGGCCCGGCACGCGCGCTCGCCGCGTTGTCGTCGGTCGACGACGCGAGCGTCGCCTCCCTCCTCCGCCTTGCGATCACACGCACCGGACCCCGCCGGCCCTGCCCTCACGGGCGGACGACGCTACTTTGACGACACCCCCTAGTCAGCCACGTCCCCGGCCGACGGCGCCGCTCAGGCGGACGCCGGCCAGCGCATGTCGAGTGCGTCGAGCGCAGCGACCCGGTCCGGGGCCAGGGTCGACGCGCGGGAGCGCTGGTTGGCGATCCACGCCCCCAGCCGCAACTCCCGGCCGCCGACCCGTTCCACGTGCTTGCGGGGGACCCGGAGGTGCCGCTCGCGAGTGTGGAACTGGCGGGCCGCGGCCAGGTGTTCCGCCCATTTCTCGGCCTGCGAGCGCCGCGGCTGCGGGCGTTCGGCCGCGCTCGCCCCGGTCACGCCCAGCGTGTGCTCCAGCAGCCAGCGCTGCGCCCAGGTCAGCTGCTCCCAGGCCAGTCGCTGGGTGCGGACCCACCGGCCCAGGTCCTCGCCCTGTACGACCACCTCGCCCGGGGTCAGCGGCAGTCGGCCGCCCGCGTCGAGGTGGACGCGGGTCAGGTGGAAGGCGCGCTGCCAGGAGATCTCCCAAGCCGGGCACCAGGACGCGTCGATGGCCTCCAGGGCCTCCCGGCGCTCCTCGGGCAGGGCGCCGGGGCCCTCGCGGCGGGCGGCGGCCCGCTGGTTCTTGACCCACACCCCGACCGGCGCGCCGCGCCAGGTGGCCTCCACGGGCGGCAGCAGGTGGCCGTGTTCCGCCGCCCAGCCGCGGGCCGCCGCGAGTCCCTCGTCGAAGGCCACGTCGAAGTGGCTCCACACCATGCCGAGTTCGTCGAGCTGCGCGACCCGCTCCCGGCCGAGGGCGCCCCGGCGGTGGGTGCGCCGCACGTCCGCGATCCACTGGCCGAGCGGGAACCGGGCCAGCCCGGGCGGCCAGCCCTCGGCGGCCGGCTGCGGAGCGGACAGCTGCGTCGCCTTCGGGACCTTGAAGGCGAACGGCACCCGCAGATCCCCGGCCCTGGCCGCGTAGATCCGGGCCGCCTCCACCCCGCGCCGCCAGTGCTCGCGCTCCGGGTGCAGCACGCGCAGCCGGATGAACGCCGCCAGCAGCGCCGGATCCCGCGGCGTGGAGAAGCTCAGCAGAGCCTGCGCCCCCGCCCGCGTGCCGGCGCCCGTCACGGCCTCGGTGCCGGATTGCGGCCGCGGCCGGCTCGGCGCCTGAGGCTGCGCCAGCGATTCGACGAGCCGGGTGTCGTGCGCCCGCAGCGCCTCCAGCAGCCGCGCGAGGTCCCCGTACGCGCGCGAGGTCAACATCGACTCGGGCGTCTCGCCCGGCCCCAACAGCACCGGGACCACCAGCGAGGCGACCTTGCCCTCGCCGGGGTGGATGCGCAGCGCCCGCCCGACGGCCTGGACCAGGTCGGGCATGGAACCCCGTACGTCGGCCCAGAAGACGGAGTCGCACTCCTTGGTGTCCACGCCCTCGCCCAGCACCCGGACACTGCCGAGGAAGGCCTTGTCGGCGACGCCGCCCGCCGCGAACGTGTCCAGCACCCGCCGCCGGTGCGCCGCGGTGTGCTGCCCGCACAGCCAGTCCGCCCAGACGGTACGGGGATACGCCGGCTCCTGCGTGTCACGCGGCGCGGCCCGTAGCCGCTGCGCCACCGCCGGCAGCCCGGCCGCGAAGGCCTCGGCCTCCCGGGTCAGGTGGTGGAAGACGAGGGTCCGTCGGAACCCCTGGCCGGCGGCCGCCTTGATCAGCGCCGCCTGAAGGGCCGCCAGCCGCGCCCCGCGCACGGCGTCCGAGCGCCCGTCGGCGCCCAGCAGCACCGCCGCCTGGAACCCCGGATCGCTGACGTCCACGCACACCACCCGGTACGGGGCGCAGATGCCGCGGTCGATGGCCTCCGCGAGGGACAGGGTGTGGCAGCGCGCGCCGAACGGGCCGTCCGCGTCGTCCTCCATGGACGCGACGAGATCGCCCCGCCCGCGGCCGCCCTCCCCGCCCTCCCCGGACCCTTCGGACTCCTCGCCCTCCTCCGGCTCCGCGCCGTCCTGCCAGACCCGCGGCGTGGCCGTCATGTACAGCCGCCGGACGGACGGGATCCGGGTGTTGTCGTGCACCACGGCCCACGGTTTGCCGATCCGCCCGGACGTACGGTGCGCCTCGTCGACCACGACCAGGTCCCAGCCCGGCAGCCCTGCGAGGTGGGCGCGCTCGATGGTGCCGAGGCCCAGCGAGGCGTACGTGGCGAACACCGTCAGCCGGTCCGCCGACCGGCCGGCCCGGCGGACCAGTTCGGCCGGATCGGTGGTGGCCGGAGCGCCCGCCTCTTCGGCGCGCAGCGAGCACACGGCGAGGGCGCGCCCGGTCCGGCCGCCCTCCCGCCACGCCGTCACCGTCTGTACGAGCAGGTCCAGCGAGGGCACGAGGACGAGCACCCGCCCGGCCCGCAGCTCTTCGGCGGAGCGCACGGCGACCAGGGACTTCCCGGAGCCGGTGGCCATGATCACCTGGGTCCGCAGCCCGGCCTCGGGCACCCGGCCACCGGCCGGCAGCTCGAGAGCCCGGAGTACGGCGTCGACGGCCTCGCGCTGGTGCGGCCGGAGCTCCTTCTTCGCCATGCGCCGTGCTCCGTCCGCTCTGATCAGCCTCTTCGGCTCCAGTCTCCATCCTGCACGACATTTGAAGCAGTCGGGGTCTGCTCTGGCGGTGTGTTCGGGTCACATCTTGGCGCCGAAGTTCTGCGTCCACCAAGGTCCGCCCGGGCCCGTGTGGATGCCCACGCCGATGTCCTTGAAGGAGCAGTTGAGGATGTTGGCGCGGTGGCCCGGGCTCTTCATCCACGAGTCCATGACCGAGGCCGCGGTCTGCTGGCCCTTCGCGATGTTCTCCCCGTACGTCGACCAGCGGTACCCGGCGGCCGTCGTGCGCTTCCCGGGGTCGGCGCCGTCGGGGTTGGTGTGCTCGAAGAAGTCCCGGGCCGCCATGTCGTCGGAGTGCCCCTGGGCGGCCGCCCGCAGCTGCGAGTCCTCCTTCAGGGGGCCGCAGCCGGCCGCCGCACGCTCGGAGTTGACCAGTGCGATGACCTGGCCCGCGACCCCCGCCGGGGCGGGCGCCGGAGCGGGCGGACGCGGCGCCGGCGCCTTGGACTTGGTCGGCGACGGGCTCGGACTCGGGCTCTCCGCGGACGGGCTCGGCGAGGCGGAGGCCGACGGCGAAGGGGAGGCGGACGCGGAGGGCGAGGCCGAGTCCGAGGGGGACGGGGCGCCGGCGTCGGGCGCCGACAGCGCGGAGAGCGGGGCGGCGGGTGCGGCGCCGGTCTCCTTGTCGTCCGAGCCGGGGAAGCCGCCGAGGTACGCGATCCCGCCGCCCGCGACGCACGCGGCGAGCACGGCGCCGCCGATGGCGCGACGGCGGCTCTGCCGGCGCTTGCGCAGGACGCTGCGGCCGCCGCCGGGAGCGGCCTCGGGTATGCCGCCCTGACCGGAGACGGTGGGGGTGAGCTGGGTCGCGGCGTCGGAGAAGTCCGTACCGCCGAAGCCCGCGGCGTTGAGGCCCGCACCGTCGAAGCCCGCGGCCTCGAAGCCCGTGCCCGTGCCCGTACCCGGGCCGCCGAGGCCGCCCGCCTGGGCGCCCGCGCCGCCGTCGGAGGCGTACGCCGCGCCTGCCAGGACGAAGCCGCCGGCCGCGGCCGCCCGTACGCCGGCCAGCAGCGCCACCGAGACCGGGACCAGGGCCAGACCTGCCAGCAGCCCCTCCGCCGGGAGCAGTCCGCTCCACAGTCCTGCGCACTGTACGCATTCGCGCGCGTGCCGGGCTATTCGCTTGCGCCACAGCGTCGACGGCAGCCCGTCCCAGCCGACCGTCACCGACCGCAGCGCCTCGCACGGGGGCTGCGTGCCGAGCGCTCGCTCCACCACCCGGGCCGACTCCAGCTGCGCCTTCATCCGCTGCACCCGTACCGCCGTGTGCTGCGGGGACAGTTCGAGCGCCGCGGCCACCTCGGCACGGGTCAGCTCCCCGGCGCACTCCAGCCACCACAGCGACAGCAGCGCGCGGTCGTCGGTCTCCAGCCAGCGGGTGGCGCGGGCCGTCTCCCGCTGCTGGCCTTCGAGCTGGAGCCGCAGGACGGTCAGGTCCACGAAGTCGGCGCCCGGGTCGGCCAGTTCCCAGGCGGCCTCCAGTCCGCTCTCGCCGGGGGCGCTGTGCCGGGCCTGCCAGTGCGCCCGCACCCGGTTCATGGCGATCGCCACCAGCCAGGACCGGAAACTCTCGTCCGACCGCAGGGTGCCGAGCCCGTCGAGCGCCCGCAGCATCGTGTCCTGCACCACGTCGTCCACGTCGCAGGAGCCGTTCAGCGCGCGCCCGACGATGTTGTAGACGAGCGGCAGATAGGTGCCGACCAGCTCGTCCTGCGCGCGGGCATCGCCCGCGCGGGCGGCTGCCACCAGCGCTGCCGTGTGCTGTGTAGTCATGTGAGGTTCCCTGTCCGTACCGGCGGTCGATGATGCCCGATACATGGGAGACCGTCGAGCGCGGCCCGGATAACGGTTATCCGGAAGAAGAACCTGAAGAACTTTCCGGGGCCTGCGGAGGATGGCGCCGCGCCGAGGCGTCCACCGGGGCGAGCCGCCGTCCGGCCACCGGCATCGCGTCCCCCGGTACGGTGCCCACCACCCGCTCGACGAACGCGTCCAGGTGGTCGAGGTCCCGCGCCTACAGCAGCGGGGTCAGTGCCTCCGTGGCCGCGCGCAGGGCGGGCGCGTAGGCCTCGATCTCCTCGCGGGAGACGAGGAACGTGACCGTGGTGACGCTGACCCCGCCGACCGGGCGGCCGGCCGGGCCCGGGATCGCGGCGCCGATGCACCGGATCGTCGGCTCGTTCTCCTCGTCGTCCACGGCGAAGCCCCGGGCCCGGACCGCATCCAGCTCCGCCAGCAGCGCCTCCGGGCCGGTCAGGGTGCTGGGCGTGCGGCGCGGCAGCCCCGCGCCCGCGATCAGCGCCCGGACCTCCTCCTCGGGCAGGTCCGCCAGGATGGCCTTGCCGATGGCAGTGCTGTGCAGCGGCATCCGCATCCCGACCCGGGAGGCCGTCTGGAAGGGCTGGTCGCTCTCCAGCTTCCGGATGTAGGTGAGCGTCTCCCCGCTGTGCAGGGCGAGATGGACCGTCTGGCCGGTGGCCTCGCGCAGCTCGCCGAGGATCCGCCCGATGCTCGGCGGCTCGCTGCCGCTGACCAGGGCGGACAGCCCGCGCAGCCGGGGGCCCACCCCGTACCGTGACTCGCTTTCCGGGCGTACGAAGCCCTGCTCGATCAGCGAGGCGAGGATCCGGAACGTGCTCGACTTCGGCACGGCCGCTGCCGCCACCACATCGGTGAGCCGGTGCGGCCCGCCGGGCGCTGCCACGGCCTCCAGGATCCGCATCGACTTCTCCAGCGCCGTGCCGGCCGCCGAAGTCCGGCCGCCGCGCGCGGGGCCCTCGGGCTCGTCCGTCGTGTCCCCGGCGTCGGGCATGTGCTCTCCAAAGTCAGGGCGGGTGGGGGTAAGGTCTGCGGGAAGTGTTCCGATACACGGTACAGCGTTCCACTACATGGAACAACCGGCCTGCGGGCACGGCGCGCGCCCCCGGGAACAGAGGGAGGGGTCCTGTTGTCCTGCCACCCGTACGAGGCCATGGCCGCCCAGTGCCTGCTGCCGGTGCTGCGCAACGCCGACGCGGACGAAGCCGTCCACCGGACCACCGCCCTGCTGGCCGCCGGCTGCCGCACGGTCGAGCTGACCACCTCCACCCCCGGCTGGGCCGAGGCCGTCGCCCGGACCGCCCCGCTCGCCGACGCGTACGACCGGCCCGCCCTGATCGGCGTCGGCACCGTCACCACCGCCACCGAGGCGGAGACCGCCCTCGACGCGGGCGCGGCGTTCCTGATCTCCCCCTACCCGGCCCCCGAGGTCCGCGCCGTCGCCGCACGCCGCGGGGCGGTCTTCATCGAGGGCGGCTTCACGCCGGGCGAGATCGCCTCCGCCGTCCGGTCCGCGGGCGCCGCCAAGGTGTTCCCGGCGCACGTCGGCGGCCCGCAGTTCATCCGCTCCCTCAAGGCGGTCCTGCCCGGGGCGCTGTTCATCCCGACCGGCGGCATCCGGCCCGGTGAGATCCCGGAGTGGCTCGCCGCCGGGGCGGCCGCGGTGGGCATCGGCAGCGGCCTGCCCGACGATCCGGGTGAACTGGCCGCCGTCTTCGCCGCGCTGGCCCGGCCGTGCTGCTCCGGCTGCGCCGCCGCGGGGCGCTGACCATGGCGGCCGCACCCGTGCCCCGTACCGGCTACGACGTACTCGTCCTCGGCGAGGTCCTCGTCGAGATCCACGCCGACAGCGCCCTGAGCGAAGCCGCCGACGGCACCGGGGCCCGGATCTCCTACTCCGGCGACGCCCTCAACGCGGCGGCGGCCGCCGCGGCCGCCGGGGCCCGGACCGCCCTGCTCACCGTCGTCGGCGACGACGAGCTCAGCGTCCCGCTGCTGCACCGTGCGGCCGAGCTCGGCGTGGACGTCTCCCACGTACGCCGCGCCCCGCGCCCCAACGGTGCCTACCTGCTCGGCTCCGACGCCGAAGGCGACCGGGCCTTCGTCTACTGGCGCACCCACAGCGCCGGTTCCACCCTCTCGACGCGGCACATCGAGTCGTGGCGGGACCTGCTGACCGGCGCCAAGGCCCTCGTCACCAGCGGGATCACCGGTGCACTGTCCCCGAGCAGCCGCGACGCCGTGATAGCCGCCGCCGAAGCCGTGCACGACGCCGGCGGGCACGTCTCGTACGACCCCAACTTCCGCTCCCGCCTGACCGGTCGGGCCGAGGCCCGGGAGCTGCTGGCCCGGATCGCCCCGTTGACCGGGCTGCTCAAGACCTCCTGCCCGGCCGACGCGCAGGCTCTGGTCGGCACCGGCGATGCGCGGACCGCCGCCGCCCGCTACCGGGCCCTCGGCGCCCGTACGGTCGTCGTCACGGCGGGTGCCGACCGGCTGCTGCTCGACGACGGCACGCGGGCGGAACACCACCCCGTACCCGTCAATCCGGCTCCGGTCGACGCGACCGGCGCCGGGGACTGCTTCACCGGCACCGCCACGGCCCGGCTCGCCCTGGGCGACCGCCTCGCCGACGCCGTCGCGTACGGCATGGCGGCCGCCTCCCTCTCGGTGTCAGGCCGCGGCGGCACGGGCCACGTGCCCGCGTTCCCCGAAACGGCAGCCCTGGCCGCAGCCCACCCGCTAAGCGGCTTGGAGTAGCGCGATCTCCTCCGAGGACAGCCGGAGCGCCCCGGTGGCGATGTTCTCGACCAGGTGGTCGGGGTTCCCGGTGCCCGGGATGGCCAGGACGTGCGGGCCGCGGTTCAGGGTCCAGGCGAGCCGCAGCTGCGCCGCCGACACGCCGTGCGCCTTGGCCACGGCCCGTACCTGCTCGGCGTCCTGCGCGACCACCCCGGCCTCCTTGCCCGCGCCGGCGATCGCGAAGAACGGCACGAAGGCGATGCCCTGCTGCCCGCACGCGTCGAGGAAGGCGTGGTCCTCGGCCGGGGAGCCGATCCCGTACGGGTTCTGCACGCACACGACCGGCGCGATGGCCTGCGCCTCGGCGAGGTGGTCGGGCCGTACGTTGGACACGCCGAGGTGGCGGATGAGCCCGGCCGTACGCAGCTCGGCGAGGGCGCCGAAGTGCTCGGCGATCGAACCGGTCGTCTCGCGGCGCGGTATGCGCAGGTTGACCACGTCGAGGTGGTCCCGGCCCAGCTGGCGCAGGTTCTCCTCGACCTGCCCGCGCAGCTGCTCGGGGGCGGCCCACCACCACTCCCCGGCGGCGTCCCGGCCCGGCCCCACCTTGGTGGTGATGACGAGGTCGTCGGCGTACGGGGCCAAGGCCCGGTTGATCAGCTCGTTGGCGGAGCGCAGCGGAGAGAAGTAGAAGGCAGCGGTGTCGATGTGGTTCACGCCGAGCTCGACGGCCTGGCGCAGTACGGAGGTCACCCGGTCACGGTCGCTGGGGGAGCCGTCGGCGAGATGCGTCAGGCGCATGGCGCCGAAGCCGATGCGGCGGACGGTGAGGTCGCCGAGCCGCCATGTGCCGGATGCTGCCGCGGTGATCGTTTCGGAAGTCATGGGGTGAGGCTAACGGGGTCGGCGACCCACCCCGCGGCGAGCACGAGGCGGGAGGTGCGGTGGACGGCGAGGAAGCCGAAGGGGCGGTGGAACGAGATCTCGGCCTGGCGGACCCGGTACCGGTGGCGGGGGAGGGCGCAGCCCGCGGCCAGACCGACGGCGGTCACGGCGGCTGCTTCGAAGCCTTCGGCGTGGAAGCGTGCCATCGCCGACTGCCGGGCCGATCCGATGGCCAGGGGTTCGGGGCTGATCCCGGGGAAATGCCCGGACCGGGTGTCCGTGGCGGTGCGCAGACCGAACAGCCGGGCGTGGTCGAGGAGATCATGGTCCGCGCTGACATCGAAAGCCACCGTCTCGACGCACAGGCGGGGTTCACGGTCCGTCGACCGGACCGTCCCGATGCGCAGCCCCGGCCCCGGGTTTCCCTCGTGAAGCAGGCTCGCGCCCGTCGACGGCACGGCCCGGGTGACGACGGCGGCGCCCGCGGCGAGGACCTCGTCCGGGCGGGTGGCGGGCTCGCCCAGCACCAGGTGAACGTCCACCCCGCCGTCGCCGACCACTTCGAGCAGCGACACCGGGCCGGTCGGCGTGTGCGCAACCCGGGCGCGGTCCAGGAGGGAGGTGCTGCGGTGGAGGGCGAGCGCCGACCGCCCGGCCCACGGGCCCTCGGACAGATCGACGGCTCCGGTCCGGAAGGGTTGGATCCACTTCAGCCGCAGCGCGAGCGCCGAGGCGAGGACCAGCCGGGTGTCCTCGTTCAGCGGGGCGGGCATCCGCTGGATCAGCCCGCCGGTCCGGTCCGACGCCCACGCGTCGAGAGCCTTGCGGTCGGTGTCCTCGTCGCCGGTCAGGGTGGCGCGGGCGCCCTCCGGCAGTCCGGTCGACCAGGGTTCGCGCAGGGGGAGGTCCGCCTGGGTCCACAGCCCGGTGGCCGCCTTGAGGCCTCGTACGCCGGCCAGGTCGGTCAGCAGCTCCCACGCGGCCGCGGTCGCGGACTCGGCGGGTATGCCGAGGGCTTCGGCGAGTTCGGCGCGGGCCGGGCCGCCCGCGGCGTCGGCGAGGAGCGCCAGCAGGGGCCAGATCCCGGCCGCCGTGAGGACGGTGCCCTGGTCGCCCGTCATCGCCTGCCGGGCCCAGTGCGTGGTGAGTTGGTTGACCGCCCGGACCGTCGTGTTCCTCATGGCGGCGAGCGTATGTGGTGGGACGCCGCCGGGCCGGGCCATTTTCCGCGGCCCGGCGGCGCCGGTATCGTGGCCGGTCAGCGGCCGTTCAGACCCCGGTCGGCGGCCGTCGTCAGCTCGCCGTCGGCGGTGTCCGCGTCCAGCGACCAGAACATCGCGCCGCCCAGGCCGTTCTCGCGGACGTACTCGGCCTTGTTCCGCAGCACCTGCGGATCGTCGTACGTCCACAGGGTGCTGCCGTCGAACAGCCAGGCGTGGCCCCCGCGCCGGTCGCGGTAGACCTTGTACGTGCCCGAATCGGCAAGCTTCTTCAGCGCCTTGTAGTCCTCGTACCCCGCCGCCCAGGTCGCCGGAGCCGGGCCCGTCGCCGGCTGCCCCATGCCGTCCCCGCCGCCGCTGACACCGGTCCACCCCTGACCGTAGAACGGCATGCCCATCACCAGCTTGTGCGCCGGCGCCCCGCGGTGGCGCCAGGCCTCCACCGTGCCGTCCACGCTGAAGTCGCCGCGGGCGCGGAGCGCGGACTGCTGGGCGGTGGTGGGCTCGCCGGAGACGTGGAAGTCGTAGCCCTGGAGGGTCACGAAGTCGAGGTCGCGCATGATGCGGCGGACGTCGAAGCCCGCGTCGATCTTGGCGGGGGCGGTCGGGACGAAGGCCGTGAGCTCGTACTTCTCCTTCCGCTTCTGGCTGCGCGCGTACGCGTCGAGCTGCGTACGGAACTCCTTCACCAGCGCCGCGAAGTTCTGCTTGTCCTCCGGCCGGAACTTCGTGTCCGTGTCACCGGCCGAGCCGGGCCACTCCCAGTCGAGGTCGATCCCGTCGAAGACGCCGGCCGCCGCGCCCGCGCCGCCGCGGGCGCCGTCCTGCGGCAGATTGCCCTTGATGTAGAGGTCGATGCAGGACTCTACGAGGGCCTTGCGGGAGGCCGGGGTGAGTGCGGCGTCCGAGAAGTGCGTGGACCAGCTCCAACCGCCCAGCGAGAGCAGGACCTTGAGGCCCGGGTGCTTGGCCTTGAGTTCGCGCAGCTGGTTGAAGTTCCCGGCGAGCGGCTGCTCGGCGCCGTCCGCGACCCCGTCGACGGAGTTCGCGGCGTCGAGCGGGCGCACGTAGTCGGCCCAGGCGTCGGCCTCACCCGGCACGTTCCCGGTGAAGCACGTGCCGTCCGCGCTGATGTTGCCGAAGGCGTAGTTGATGTGGGTGAGCTTGCCGGCGGTGCCGCTCGTCTCGAGGTCCTGGACCTGGAAGTCCCGTCCGTAGACGCCCCATTGGGTGAAGTACCCGACCCGCTTGTACGAGCGGTCGTGACCGCCTTCGCCCTGCGCGGCAGCGGATGGTGCGAGGGCGGTGAGCAGGGAGAGGGAACAGGCGGCGACGGCCAGCCTGCCGAGCATGCTGCGGCGCATGGGCTTCCTTGGGGGATGCGGGAGCGGTGCGGGGACACGTGCGCGGTGCATGCCGGAAACTATTGGTCTGGACCAGAGCGGTCAAGGGGGCGTCCGAAACTCGGGCCGGCAGGCTTCAGGTGAGGCTCCAGTGGCCGACGTCGTCGGCGAGGCCGGAGTTCAGCGCGAACTGGACCGCGGCGAGGGCGGCGTGGTCCGGCAGGCGGAACGTGACGAAGCCCAGCGCCGAGCCGCCGGGGGCGAGGGTGACGGGGTCCGGGAACGCGGGACCGGCGGCGGTCGCGGCGTTGGAGCCGGTGAACCGCTGCCCGTCGGAGTCCAGCAGGTGCGAGGACTTCGCGGGGGAGTCCTGGTACACGGCGGTCCCCGTGTTCTCCAGCCGGAACTGTACGGCGACCAGCCGATCGGAGTCGGGGTCGGAGCCGGCGTCGGGGTCGGAGCCGGCGCCGGAGTCCGCGGGCGCCGGACCGGGATCCGCCGGGTCGACGACCCGGGTGAGGGTGACGTCGAGGTGCTGGCCGGGCCCGGTTCCGGAGAGCGGGATCGTCTCCCCGGAGCCGTCCGGGCCGAGGGCGCCGAGCAGGGCGGGGGCGAGGAGGACGAGCACGGCCACGGGGTTTCGGAGGCGGCGCGGCGGGCTCGGTGGGGGCGTCGGGCGCGGCCGGAAGGGTCGGCGCATGGCGGCCTCCTCCCTGGATTCCCCTGCCCACGATCCTCCGCGCCCCCCGGTCCTGCCACCTGCGGGAGCGCCGCTCCGACGACCTCGCCGGCGCCTCTTGGTCTGCCGGCCACGGAGGTCAACTCCCGGCCGCCCAGTACCTCCTGTCCCACCGGGTGGACGTCGACTGGATCGGACACGACGGCCCGATCCCGCTGGACACCGCGCTGACCAGCAGAAATGAGGCTCTGATCGATTGGCTCCGGGCTGTCGGAGCACACTTGCGAGCCGAACTTCCACCCGCATGACCCACAAATCCATTTGGATCTACGCTGCGCTCCGTGTCAGAGTTGGTCCCACCGAAGGGGTGTAGCTCAGCTGGTCAGAGCGCTGGTCTCCAAAACCAGATGTCGCAGGTTCGAATCCTGCCGCCCCTGCAAGCAGTACGCGTCGTCGGGGCCGTCCCCTCCACAGGGGGCGGGCCCGACGGCGTTCGACCGCTTGAGCAGGGGGCTAGGCCGTGGGTTCCACGTAGCCGTACGGGCGGGTGATGATCTCCATGCCGTGGCCCGACGGGTCAAGGAAGTAGACGCCACGGCCGCCGTCGTTGTGGTTGATCTCGCCGGGATGCTTCATGTGCGGGTCGGCGAAGTACGGGACCCCGCCTGCCCGGATCTTCCCGAACGACACGTCGAATTCCTCCTCGGAGACGAGGAACGCGTAGTGCTGGACGGTGATGGACTCCGCCGGGGCGGTCGCGAAGTCGAGGGTGACGCCGTTGGCGGTTTCGACGGGGACGAACGGGCCCCATTCGGTCCCGACCTCGAGGCCGAGGATGTCCGCCAGGAACTCGGCGGATTCCCGGTTGTCACGGGAGTGGACGATCGTGTGGTTGAGCTGTACTGACATGAGTGAATGCCTCCGCAAGGCACATCACGGGCACCTCCATGCCTCACCCGGTCGGTGACCGACACGCGATGCCGTGATCACGATCCTAAAGGCCGCTTCCGGGTCGAGTCCACCGCATTCCGGTCATGCAGAACCTCCGTACACCGCCTTGACGTTGTCCTGGGCGGGATGTGTGCGGCCCGCCGGGCCCGCCGCGAAGGCCCGCAGCAGGTTCTCCGTGACCCGTGTGGTCAGCGCGCCCGCCTTCGCGTCGAGGCCGTGATTGGCTCCGCTGCGGCCGTCGCCCGTGGCGTCCAGGGCCTCCACCCAGCGCATGGTCCCGGTCGCGAACACGCCCGCGCCGCTCGGCACCGTGTAGTACGCCGTGTCATGGTGGCTGGGACGGCCCTCGCACACCACGGGGGAGTGGGCCAGGATCTCGATCGGCCGGGGCGTCGGAAAGCCGGTGTTGACCTTGTCGTACTCCACCCCCACCAGGTGCGCGAAGCGATCGCCCGCCTTCACGCCGGTGCCCTCGAACAGCCAGTGGCCGGGGTGGGTCACCACGTACGGGGCGTCCACCGGGTAGCCGTCGTAGATCACGCCGAGCAGCGAGCTCTCCGGGTCGGCGCCGGGCGCCGAGCGGAAGTCGACGGTGGCAGGGTGGCCCCGCTTGAATCCGGGGTCCTGGTCGTAGGCGGACTTGTAGCAGACCACCGTACGGTCCGGCCCGAGATCGGAGGGCTCCAGCCGGATCCGGCGGAAGCAGCAGTTCGCCCCCAGGATCGCGATGTTGGTCCCGGCGTCGCGGGCGGCGGTGAAGTGGGCCCGTTGCTCGGGCGACCAGTACTCGTCGTGGCCGAGGGAGAGCACCGCCGCGGCCCCTTCCAGCAGCCGCTTCTCCCGCGCCACGTCGGTGGTCGTCGCGTAGGCCAGCGGTATGCCGAGCCGTTCGGCGAGGGCGAGCAGCGGGGCCTCGTACACCAGGAACAGGCCCGCGCCGTCGTCGTACTCGTACGGCCGGTCGAACGTGACGGACAGGGAGCGCGACGCGTAGCCGCCGCTGGGTCCGTCGTAGCTGCCGTATCCGCCCCACCGGTTGTACGCCTGCCAGGTCGCCACCGCGTTCACCACGACCGTACGGCCGGTGCTCGCCGCCGAGCGCACGGTGACCGGGACGAAGCGCTGGCCCTCGCCGCCCTGTGCGTCGAGCCGCAGCAGGTAGCAGCCCTCCGGCCAGTCCTTGGTGTCGACGGTGGTGGTACGCGGCCACCGGGTGCGGACCATCCGGGTCGCGGAATCCACCGTGTGCTCGGGCTGGCGTACGCCGGGCAGGGCTTCGGACCGCCACACCAGCCGGGCCCGGGCGCCGCCGTACCAGCCCATCCGGTAGGCGGAGACGGTGAACCGGGGCGCGGTGGTGGACACGTGGAGACCGAAGGACTCGCCGGGCAGGACGCTGACCTTGTCGGCGAACCCCTCGACGGCCCGGGCCGGGCCGGCCTTGGTCACATGCCAGTCGCCGTTCCCGGGCTTGGCGTTCTCGGCCTTGACGTCGAAACCGGCCGGCCCGCCCTTGCCGCCCGTCCCGCCGGGCGTCGCCCCCTTCTTCTCGTCCCTGCCTGCTGCCCCGCCGTCAGCTCCCTCGCCGGTTCCGTTCGCGCAGCCCGCCACGGTCCCCAGCCCGGCGGCGGTCGCCGCACCCGTCGCGATCGCGAGGAACCGCCGCCTGCCCGCGCCGTCGCCGTTCCCGGCCCCGGCTATGTGCTCCTGATCCATGGAGGGCACGTTATGTCACGCTTGACGCACCTCTGCTACCGGCCCGGCCGCCCTCCCCGACGGCCCGCCCCGCGCCCGTCTCCCGGCTCACCCCAGCCGCACCACCACCTGCTGGACGGCCCCCGCCGCAGCGGTGAGATCCCCGAAGCCGAGCCACAACTGCGCGCCGGTGGCCTCCGAGACCAGGCTCGGCGGCCGGGACAGCACCGCGGCGACGGGCCGGTTCCAGAGGAGGGTCAGCGAGGTCACCGCGCGGGCCGGGTCCGAGACGCACACCGCGGCCGTACCGTCCGGTTTCTCCCGCACCGTCACGGAACAAGGTGCTCCCGCCTCCAGCGGGCCGGCCGACCCGGCCTGCCAGAAGTTGACCCCGGTGAAGCCCAGCGAGGGCACCGAGACGCCCTGGGCCGATTCCGAGTTGGCGAGCACGGACAGCCACCCCGGAGCGGCGGCCCGGGCGGCCGTCCGGGCCGCCGTCGCCCCCGGCATCACCTGGTGGACGTACCCGGCGCCGCCGGGGGCCGTGCCGTGGTCGTACCAGAGGGTCAGGTAGCGGCGGGTCAGGGCCGTGGCGGAGCCGCCCCGGTTGATGTCGCTCCACCGGCCGGTGCGCGCCTCCCGCAGCGCCTTGAACGACCGGGAGCCCGACATCACGTACCCGCCGAACCCCGCCAGGTGCGCCCAGCCGGGGGAGGGGAAGGCCGCCGACCAGTCGAGGGCGGTCGGCTGGAGCGTGCCCCCCACGGTCAGGGCATGCGTGCCGACGGCGCCCAGATTGCGGTTGTCGACCACCGTCTCGACCGCGGTCCCGTCCGAGCAGCGGATCCCGGCTCCCAGACAGACGATCGTGTCGTCGAGGAAGAACCAGGACTTGAAGGCCGTGAGCGTGCTGCCCAGCCCCCGCAGCTGCTGGCCCAGCGAGGCGAACTCCCCGTCGGTCGTACCGCCCACCCAGGCCGCGTCAGGCCGGGACGCCCCCCAGTCACCGCCTGCCCCGTCGGCGAGCACCTTGCGCGACACGGTGGTCCCCGGCAGCCGGTACGGGTCCACCGTGGGCCAGAAGGCGTCCGAGTACTGGCCGTTGCCGTACGTGGCCCCCCACCAGGAGAGCATCCCGCTCCCGGTGTGCCAGCCGCGCAGGTTCTCCCCGTTGCCCGTCTCGTAGTGGGCGATACGCTTCGAGGCCATGGACAGCGAGGCCGCCCAGCCGGGCCGCCGGTGGGTGGCCCGGTCCATGGACGCGAACAGGCGGTGCCCGACCGGCTCGGGCAGTGCCGTGACCGACGCGTCGGCCTCGACCTCGGCCAGCCGGGCGAGGGAGGACAGGGCGAGCGCCGTGTCCGCGAGGGGGCGACTGTAGTAGTCCCGGGCCGTCCACCCCTTCACCAGCCCCCTCCAGCGCGCCCGCTCGGCGGTGCTCGCGCCCTCCGCGAGCAGCAGGATCGCGGCGAGCACCGCATGCCCCCGGGCATGGTCGTCCTGCTGGACCTGCCGCGGGTCGGCGACCAGCAGACCCCGGCTGACCGCCCGCCCCGAAACGGCGTCCATGACCAGCCCGTTGAACAGGAACGGTGCCCAGGCCCGCTCCACCGCGTCGAAGGCGATCTGCGCCCCGGGGTCCGTGACCTGCCACGGCGTGCCCTTCAGCAGAGCGAACAGCAGCCCCAGCCCGCCGAGCAGCACCGCCCCGTACGTCCCCGTGTACGGCACCCAGGTGTGCTGGACGAACGACCCGTCGCGGTAGAGCCCGTCGCCCGCGGTGACGTACGGGAACACCGGCGCGAGCGCATCCCGGGCCAAGGCGATCTTCGCCGAATCCCCGCCGACCACCCCGCGCAGCGCCAGCACCCGGCACAGGTCCACCCGGTTCGCCCCCGTACTGGTCCCCGTGTACGAGCCGACCGCCGAGTCCGGGACGAAATGGTCGACGGCCGCGCAGAAATCGGCGGTCCGGGCGGCCGGGAGCTCCTCGTACAGCAGCACGCACAGGTCCAGCAGGGCCTGCGGGGCGCCGATCTGCCAGCAGTACCAGTTGCCGTACCGCACCTGGCCGGCGTGGTAGACGTCCGCGTGCAGATGGTCCAGCCCGGTCAGCAGGGCCGAGCGCAGCGCGCCGTCCCCGGTGAGCCCGGTCCCGGGCCGGACGTACGCCTCGGCCATCGTCCGCAGCCGGTAGTAGCTCTGCATCATCATCTCGGGGTCACTGCCGTACCCCAGGCCGGGCCAGAGCGAGCCCGCCGCCGGAGCCATGGCGGAGCGCCATCCGCCGGCCAGGGCGCCGAGATCGGCCAGTCTCGAACGGAACGGCTCGGCCGCGGCCGGGATGTCGCCGCCCAGGAAGAGACCGCGCCACACCGTCCTCATGGCGTCGTGGACCTCGCCCGCCGGCGCAGCCCCCGCCCGCGCGGCGGGAGCTCCCAGCAGGAACGCACCCCCGCCCGCGGCGGAGAGGAAGGCGCGCCGACTCCACACGTCTGTCATCGCTTGCTCCTTGTCCGATCCCGTACCGCTTCCCGTACCTCACGCCACGTGCTCGCGGTAGCGGTCGATCACCTCCCTCAACACCTCGGAGCCGTCCCTGGCCCACAGCCCTGGATGGAAGATCTCCACCTCCACCGGGCCCCGGTAGCCGGCCCCGTCCGCCAGCTCGCGGAACGCCCGCAGATCGATGCAGCCGTCGCCCAGCTGCCCCCGGCCCAGCAGCACCCCCTCGGGGAGCGGGGTCACCCAGTCGGCGACCTGGACCGACACGATCCGCCCGCCCGCGCCCGCCCGCCGCAGATCGGCCGGCAGCCGTTCGTCCCACCACAGGTGGTACGCATCGGCGACCACCCCCACCTGCCGCGCCGGGAACTGCTCGGCGATGTCCAGTGCCTGGCCGAGGGTGGAGACCACACAGCGGTCCGCGGCGAACATCGGATGCAGGGGCTCGATCCCCAGCCGTATCCCGTGCGCAGCGGCCCACGGGGCCAGCTCGCCCAGGATGTCGGCGATCCGCCGCCGCGCCCCCACCAGGTCCCGGTCGCCGTCGGGCAGGCCCCCCGAGACCAGGACCAGCGCGTCGGCGCCCAGTTCGGCCGCCTCCTCCACGGCCCGCCGGTTGTCCTCGAGGGCCGCCGCCCGCCCCGCCGGATCGGCGGCGGTGAAGAACCCGCCGCGGCACAGCGAGCTGACCCGCAGCCCGGCCCCGGCGATCAGTTTGGCCGTCTCGCGCAGCCCGAACTCCCGGACCGGATCCCGCCACAGCCCGACCGCGCCCACCCCGGCCGCCGCGCACCCGGCGACCA
The DNA here is from genome assembly GCF_055570595.1 of Streptomyces sp. NPDC031132. Lineage (NCBI taxonomy): Bacteria > Bacillati > Actinomycetota > Actinomycetes > Kitasatosporales > Streptomycetaceae > Streptomyces > Streptomyces sp. NPDC031132. Next base: position 138,761 of record NZ_JBVIGX010000015.1, on the reverse strand, counting down.
GCTCGGGCATCGACCACTGCCGGACCGTCTCCTGGTTGAGGCTGAACCGGGCCGGTGCCGGCCCCCGGCTCATGACGCCACCCCGTACACCGCGAGGAGCTGCCGCATCCGCGCCTCGGCGAGCTCCGGATCGGGGAACAGACCCAGCAGATCGGCCTGCTCGTACGCGGTGGCCAGATGGGGAAGCGGCCGGGCCGACTGCAGCCCGCCCACCATCGTGAAATGCTCCTGGTACCCCGCGAGCCAGGCCAGCAGCACCACCCCCGTCTTGTAGTGGCGGGTCGGCGGGGCGAACAGGTGCCGGGACAGCGCCACCGTCGGATCCAGCAGCTCCCGGAACCCCGCAGGATCGTCCCGGTCGAGGGCGAGCGCCGCACGGGCGGCCAGTGGGGCGATCGGGTCGAAGACGCCCAGCAGCGCGTCGCTGCCCGGCTCCCCGTCGTCCCCGTCCCCGGCGATCAGTTCCGGATAGTGGTAGTCGTCGCCCGTGTAGCAGCGCACGCCCGGCGGGAGTCTGCGCCGGACGTCCCGCTCCCGCTCCGCGTCCAGCAGCGAGACCTTGACGCCGTCCACCTTCTCCGGGCAGTCGGCGATGATCTTCAGGAGCACCTCGGTGGCCGCGTCGAGGTCGGCGTGGCCCCAGTACCCGGCCAGCTCCGGGTCGAACATCGGGCCGAGCCAGTGCAGTACGACCGGCCGGGCGCTCTGCCGCAGCAGTTTCCCGTACACCTCCAGATAGTCCTCCGGGCCGCGCGCCGCGGCCGCCAGGGCGCGGGAGGCCATCAGGACGGCCCCCGCCCCGCACGCCTCGACGTGCGCGAGCTGTTCCTCGTACGCGGCGGTGATCGCGGCCGGCGGGTGCCCGCCGCCCGGAGCCAGCTGGTCGGTGCCCGCGCCGCAGACGATCCGGCCGCCCACGGCCCGGGCCTCGGCGGCCGACCGGCGGATCAGCTCCGCCGCGGTCGGCCAGTCCAGGCCCATCCCGCGCTGCGCCGTGTCCATGGCCTCCGCGACTCCGAGGCCCTGCGCCCACAGCCGGTGCCGGAACGCCAGCGTCGCCTCCCAGTCCACCACCGGACCGGCCTGTGCCGAGCCGCCGGCCGAGGCGGTGAGGGGATCCGCGACCACATGGGCGGCCGCATAGAACCTGCGGCTGCGCGCCGGACCGCAGACCAGCGGCGCGAGCGGAGCGGTACCGGGCCGGTGCAGGCGGTACCCGCCGTCCGCCGACGGGAGCCGGATGCTCACAGGACCACCTCCGGCACCGGCAGCCGCCGGCCCTCCGCGGAGGAGCGCAGCCCCAGCTCGGCGAGCTGCACCCCGCGCGCACCGGCCAGCAGGTCCCACTGCCAGGGCTCGTCGAGTACGACGTGGCGCAGGAACAGCTCCCACTGCGCCTTGAAGCCGTTGTCGAAGGGTGCGTTGTCCGGCACCTCCTGCCACTGGGAGCGGAACGCCTCCGTCTGCGGCAGGTCGGGATTCCACACCGGCTTGGGTGTCGCCCCGCGGTGCTGGATGCGGCAGCCGCGCAGCCCGGCGACCGCCGACCCGTGCGTCCCGTCGACCTGGAACTCCACCAACTCGTCACGGTGGACCCGTACCGCCCAGGAGGAGTTGATCTGGGCGACGGCGCCGCCCTCGAGCTCGAACACGCCGTACGCGGCGTCGTCCGCCGTCGCCTCGTACGGCTTGCCCTCCTCGTCCCAGCGGCGGCCGATGTGCGTACGGGCCAGGGCCTGCACCGTCCGGACCCGGCCGAACAGCTCGTGCAGCAGGTACTCCCAGTGCGGGAACATGTCGGCGACGATGCCCCCGCCGTCCTGCGCCCGGTAGTTCCAGGACGGCCGCTGGGCCGGCTGCCAGTCACCCTCGAAGACCCAGTACCCGAACTCCCCGCGCACGGAAAGGACCTCGCCGAAGAAGCCGCCCTCGATCAGCCGCTTCAGTTTCAGCAGGCCCGGCAGGAACAGCTTGTCCTGGACCACGCCGTGCTTGACCCCGACCGCCGAGGCCAGGCGGGCCAGCTCGAGCGAGGACGCGAAGGTCAGGGCGGTCGGCTTCTCGCAGTACACGTGTTTGCCCGCCGCCACGGCCTGCCGGACCGCGGCCTCGCGGGCGCCTGTGACCTGGGCGTCGAAGTAGACCTCGACCTCGGGGTCGGCCAGCACGGCCGCCAGGTCCGTGCTGACGTGCTCCAGCCCGTGCTCCTCGGCGATGGCCCGCAGCGCCGGTTCCCGGCGCCCGACCAGCACCGGCTCGGGCCACAGCACCCGGCCGTCGCCCAGGTCCAGGCCGCCCTGCTCGCGCAGGGCGAGCAGCGAGCGGACCAGATGCTGGCGGTACCCCATCCGCCCGGTCACGCCGTTCATCGCGATCTTGATCGTCCTGCGCTCCATGGTGACCCCTCCTTCTAGCTCGTCGTCCGCGGGAAAGCGATAGAAAGCGCTTTCACTCCCATCACGCTAGAGCTGGGATGGATGGCAGCGCAACACCCGTACGAGTGATGGAAAGCGCTTTCCCGATCGGAGAGTATGGAGATCCATCCCCGGGTGAGACGATGACCCGGGACGAGCAGGAGGGGCGAAAAGGATGGCGGTGACTCTCGCCGAGGTCGCGGCGCACGCGGGCGTATCGCCCGCGACGGTCTCGCGGGTGCTCAACGGTGGATACCCGGTGGCCGGCGGTACCCGGACCCGCGTGGAACAGGCCGTCGAAGAGCTCGGCTACGTGGCCAACGGCCCCGCCCGCGCCCTCGCGGCCGCCACCTCCGACCTGGTCGGGGTCCTCGTCCACGACGTGGCGGACAGCTTCTTCGGCATCCTCGCCGGATCCCTGCAGAGCGCCCTCTCGCCGACCGGCCGGTCGGACGCCCGCCGGCTCGCCGTCGTCTGCAACACCGAGGGCGCCCCTGCGGCGGAACTGGCCTACCTCACCCTGCTGGAGGGCCAGCGGGCCGGCGGGGTCGTCCTGACCGGCGGCGCCGTGGAGGAGCCCGGGCACACCGCCGCGCTCACCGCCCGCATCACCCGAATGGCGGACTCCGGCGCTCCCGTCGTCCTGTGCGGCAGGCCCCCGCTGCCCGTACCCGCCGCCCTGCCCGTCGCCACCGTCATGTTCGACGACCGCGGCGGGGCCTTCCGCCTCGCCGAGCACCTGCTGACGCTCGGCCACCGGCGCATCGCGTACGTCGCGGGCCCGCCGGGGCTGAGCACCACCCGGGAGCGGCTCGGCGGACACCGCGAGGCGCTGCGGCGCCACGATCCCGCTCTGCCCGCGGCCTGCGACCCGCTCACCGTGCACGCCGGCTTCGAGCGCTCCGCCGGCTACGACGCCACCCGCGAACTGCTGCGCCGCGGGGAACCCTTCACCGCCGTCGCCGCGGCCAACGACACCGTCGCCACCGGCGTGGCCGCCGCCCTGCGCGAAGCCGGTCTGCGCATCCCCGAGGACGTCTCCGTCGCCGGCTTCGACGACCTGCCCTTCTGCGTGGACACCGCCCCCGCACTCACCACCGTCCGGGTGCCGCTGCGCGAGGCCGGCGTACTCGCCGCCCAGCTGGTCACCGGCCGCAGACCGCTGCCCCCGGGCGGCATCACCACCCTGCCCACCGAGCTCATGGTGCGCGGCTCCACCGCGGCGCCGCCCCCGGCCGACGGGAGCGGTCCGTGAGGTACGCGTTCTCCACGCTCGGCCTGCCCGGCGCGCCGCTCGACCGGAGCGCCGCCCTCGCCGCCGCCCACGGCTACGACGGCCTCGAACTGCGTGCCCACCCCGAGGAGCCCCTGCACCCCGACAGCCCGCCGGCGGACCGTGCGGCGGGTCTGCGCACCCTCACCGCCGCCGGCGTCGGCGTCCTCGGGGTCGCGGGCTACACCCGGGTGGCCGCCCCCGGCGCGGACGAGCCGGTCCTCGCCGAACTGCACGGCCTGGTCCGGCTCGCCGCCGACCTCGAAGCCCCGTACGTCCGGGTGTTCCCCGGCGGAGCCGAGCAGTCCGCGGCCGTCGCCGATGAGCACGCGGTACGCCGGCTGGCCGCCGCCGCGCCGTTCGCCGAGCGGCACGGGGTGCGGATCCTGCTCGAGACGCACGACTCGCACCGGACCGGAGCCGCCGCCGGGCGGGTGCTGGACCGGGTCGCGCATTCCGGCGCGGGCGCGCTGTGGGACGTACTGCACACCTGGCTCGGGGGCGAGCCACCGGCCGGGACGCGGCGGGCCCTGGCCCGGCACCTGGGCTACGTACAGGTGAAGGACGTGGCGTCGGCGCAGGAGCTCACCCCCCTCGGGCTCGGCGCCGGGGTGCTGCCGCTCGCCGAGGCGGTCGCCGCCGTAGCGCCGGACGGCTGGCTCTGCTGGGAGTACGAGAAGCGCTGGTATCCCGGCGCCGCCGAGCTGCCGGGCCAGCTCGCGCGGGGCCGGGAGTACCTGGAGCACCTGGTGGCCACGGCGACGGCGAAAGCGATGCCGACCGCGCCTCAGGCCGAGTAGGCGAGCCGCCCGCGGTCGACGGCGTAGCGGAACTCCAGGCCCATGGCGTACCGCTCCAGTTCCTCGACCGCCGTTGCCGCCAGCCGGTCCAGCTCCCCGCCCAGCGAGCCCGCCACATGCGGGGTGAGCAGCACGTTCGGGAGGTTGTACAGCGGGGAGCCGGTGGGCAGCACCTCGGGCTCGGTGTGGTCGAGTACGGCGTGCAGCCGTCCCGCGACCAGCTCCTCGGTCAGCGCCACGGTGTCGACGAGCGAGCCCCGCGCGGTGTTGACGAGCGTCGCGCCGTCCGGCATCAGGGCCAGCCGGGCGGCGTCCAGCAGATGGCGGGTCTGGGGGAGCGCGGGGGCGTGCAGGCTCACCACGTCGCTGCGGCGCAGCAGACCGTCGAGCGCACAGGACTCGCCGCCCAGCGCGGCGAGCTCGGCCGGGTCGGCGTACGGATCGTGGACGAGCACCCGCAGGTCGAACGGGCGCAGCAGCTCCATGACGCGCCGGCCGATGAGCGAAGCGCCGACGATGCCGACCGTGCGGTGGTAATTGCCGACGGCCGGGTAGCGGCGCAGCAGGTCGATCGGGCCGCGCGCCGCCCGGTAGGCGTGGGCGGATTCCAGGACCCGCTTGTTGGCGAACAGGATGGCGGCGAGCGCGTACTCGGCGACCGGTAGGGCATTGGCCGCGGCGGCGCTGGACACGAGCAGCCCGCGCTCCCAGCAGGCCTCCGTGACATGGTGTTTGACGCTCCCGGCGGCATGCACCACGGCGCGCAGCCGCGGCATCCGGTCCAGCGCCTGGGCGTCGAGCGGCGGGCAGCCCCAGCCGGTGAACAGCACCTCGGCCTCGGCGAGGCGGCGGTGGAGCTCGGGCTCGTCGTGGTCGAAGCCGGTCAGCAGAAGATCGGCGTCCACGTCGGCGACCCGGACCAGCTCGGGCAGCATCCGGCCGCTGAGGACGGCGGCCCGGGTCCCGGGGCTCATGGCGAGCACCGTGGCGGGGCGCCGCAGGGGGAGGAGGCGGTGGGTCACTTGACGGCTCCTGCGGTGAGACCCGAGCGCCAGAACCGCTGCAGGCCGAGGAAGGCCAGCACGAGCGGGACGACGGCGACGAGTGAACCGGTGATCACCAGGGGGTAGAGCTCGGGCTGCTGGTAGACGCTGCGGTTCCACATGAACAGGCCCAGACTGACGGGGTAGAGCCGCTCGTCGTTCAGCATGGTCAGCGCGCCGTAGAAGTTGTTCCAGATGGCCGTGAAGGTGAACAGGAAGATGGTCACAAACCCCGGCCACAGCATCGGGAACGACACGTGCGCGAACAGCCGCAGTTCACCCGCGCCGTCGACGCGGGCGGCGGCCAGCACCTCGTCGGGGACGTAGCCCTCGGCGAACACCCGGGCCAGGTACACCCCGAAGGGATTGACCAGGGCGGGCACCAGATAGGCCCAGTAGGTGTTCACGGTGCCGGCGGCCGAGGCCATCAGGTACAGCGGCAGCTGGAGCACGGTGGCGGGGACCAGGATCCCGGCGAGGACGACGCCGAAGAGCTTTTCCTTGTGCCGGAACCCGTAGGCGTGGAAGGCGTAGCCGCAGGCCACGCTGATGAGGGCGGAGAGGGTGGAGCCGACGACGGTGTAGAGCAGGCTGTTGGCGAGCCAGCGGCCGAAGATGCCGTCGTCGTACGTGAAGACCTCGCCGAGGTTGGTGAGGAGGCTGAAGTCCCCCGGGGCGTAGGGGTCGGTGGCGAAGAGGTCGCGGCGGTTCTTGGTGGCGGCCAGGACCAGCCAGGCGAGGGGCGACAGGGTGTAGGCGGCGACGAGGAGGAGGGCTGCGTTGACGGCGGTACGGGAGAGCAGGGCGCTCCTCGGCGCGAGGCGGGTCGGGGCCGGGCCGGCGGCGGGGCCGGGTGCCTGGCGGGGGGCGGGGCCGCGGGCCGGGGGTGCTGCCTCGGCCGGGGCGAGCGGGGCGGTCATGCGGACCTCCAGCGGTTGCCGAGCTTCGTGACGACGTAGGAGGCGGCGCCGGCGACCAGGGCGAGGAGCAGCGCGCTCGCGGCCGCCAGCCCGTAGTCGTGGCCCTTGAACGCGGCGCTGAAGACGTACATGGTCGGGGACCAGGACTCGCCCATCTCGGTGGCCCGGAGCTGGAGCAGCTGCGGGGCGTCGAAGAGCTGGACGGCGCCGACGCAGGTGAACAGGACGGTCAGGACGAGGGTGGGCCGGATGCTCGGCACCTTGACCTGGAAGGCGGTGCGGACGGCTCCGGCGCCGTCCATGGTGGCGGCCTCGAGGGTCTCGCGGGGCACGGCCTGGAGCCCGGCGTAGAAGATGATCACGTTGTAGCCCGTCCACTGCCAGGCCGAGATGTTGACCACCGACAGCAGGGCCTCGTCGCGGCCGAAGAAGTTCCAGGAGAACCCGGCCCCGTCGAGGACGTCGAGGACGGGGCTGAGGCCGGGCGTGTAGAGGTAGAGCCAGATCATCGCGGCGATCAGGCCGGGGACGGCGTGCGGCAGGTAGAAGGCGATCTGGAAGAACCGCCGGGCGCGGGCGAGGGCGGAGTCCAGGAGCAGGGCGAGGACCAGGGCGCCACCGACCATGACGGGGATGTAGAGCAGGCAGTAGACGGCGACGTGGCGGAACGAGGCCAGGAAGAGGGGATCCGACAGGGCCTTGGTGTAGTTCCCGATCCCGCTGAAGACCTGCCGGGCGCCGCCGAATCCGAGGCCGGACTGCTCCTCGCGGAAGAGGCTGAGCCAGGCGGCGTACCCGACGGGGGCGAGGGTCACGAGCGCGAAGAGGAGGAAGAAGGGGGCCATGAACCACAGGGCCGCGCCGGTGCCTCCGGGGGTGGGAACGGCTCGGGCCGACTGCGCCGAGCGGCGTCCGGCTGCCGGGCGGGTGGCCGCGGGGGCCGGAGCCGCCGCCGGGTCCGCCGCCGCCGACGCCGCGGCCGACGCCGCCGCCGCCGAAACCGCCGGAGCCACAGCCCCCGGCGGCCCGGGCCGGGTTTCGGCGGCGGGGTGGCGGGAGGTCGGGTGGGGGGAGGTGCGGTGCCGGTGCCCGCGCATCAGCCGGCCAGGCCCAGGCCGCGGTCCTTGATGGCCTTCTCGGCGGCCGACTGGCCCTCGTCGAGGGCCTTGACCAGGTCCGGGCCGGCCGCGTTCTGCGCCGAGTTGACCTGGAGGTGGACCGGGCCCCACGTCCAGCCCGGCACGATGGTGGCCGCTGCGGCCCCGGCCAGGCCGTACGGGTCCTGCCCCTCGAAGTACGCCGTGTCGAACAGCTTCGCGGCCTCGGCCCGCATCTCGGCGTTGGCAGGCAGGGCGCTGCTCGGCGACTTCAGCGAGCTGAGCCGGGCCTTGATCGCCTCCGGGTCGGTGGTGACCCACGTGATGAACTCCGCCGCCGCCTCGGTGTGCTTGCTGCCCTTGGGAACGATGTACGAGGTGCCGCCGTACATGCCGGTCGCGGGCTTGCCGTCCCAGGTCGGAAGCGGGGCGATGCCCCACTTCCCCTTGAGGTCCGGGTAGTTCGCGAGGAAGGTGCCCGCGGTCCAGGCGGCGCCGATGACGGTCGCCACCTGCCCGGACGACCGTTCCTTCGCCTCACCCTCGCCCCACAGCGGGGTCTTCGACGCCACCCCCGAGGCCATCAGGCCGTTCCAGTACTGCGCCACCTTCTTCGAGGCGGGGTCGTCGATCGCGACCTTCCACTTGTCGCCCTCGGTGCCGTACCACCGGGCGCCCGCCTGCCACGAGAGGCCCGCCAGCACCGCCGGGTCGCCGCCGCCGAAGTTCGTGATCTTCACCGACGGGTCGGCCCGGTTGATCTTCTCCGCGGCCGCCTTGTACTCGTCCCACGTCTTCGGCACGGCCACCCCGTGCTTCTCGAAGACGTCCTTCCGGTAGAAGAGTTCGAGCGGGGTGACGTCGAAGGGCACGGCCCACGTCTTGCCGCCCAGCTTGACCAGGGACTGGACCGCCTCGGGGAACTTCTCGGAGACCAGCTTCCCGGACGTTGCGCTCAGGTCCTCCAGGTTGCCGCCGCTCGCGAACTCCGGGAGCGCCGAGTAGTCCATCGTCGCGATGTCCGGCGCGTTGCCGCCCTTGACCGCGTTGGCCAGCTTCGCCGCCCCGTCCGGCCCGCCCGGCACCGCCGAGAACTGCACCCGGATGTGCGGGTGCGTCGTGTTGAAGGCGTCCGCCGTCTGCTGCGCACCCGCGGACGAGGACCAGTAGGTGACGGTGACCGGCTGCTCCGGCGAGCCGCCGGCCGCCCCGGCCGCGCCCGGGTCCGCCCCTCCTCCGCACGCGGTGGCGAGCAGGGCGAGCGAGAGCGCCGAGGCGGTCAGGACGGATCGGGGCATGCGGGAGGAACGGAAGCTGCGCGACATGGACAGACTCCTACGGACGACCGCAGACGGCGGAGGATGGGAGAACGCGGCCCATCTTTTGTGCGAACGTGCACACCGTCAAGAGCGAATGCGCAACTCGATCGAAATGATCGCCTCCAGGGCCTCTTCCTGTTCCTTATGAGCGGATCGTCAGGCGGGGGAGCAGTTCCAGATGCTGCCGCGACCCCGCCGCCCGCCCCGCGTCCTGCTCGTCGCCCGCCGCCGTCAGCCGGTCCAGCAGCAGCGCCGCCGCCCGGGCCCCCACCTCGTGCTTGGCCGGTGCCACCGCCGAGAGCGGTACGTCGGCCAGCCCCGCCACCTCGTCGTCGTACGTGATCACCGCGAGGTCCTCGGGAACCCGTACGCCGCGTGCCTGGAGCCTCGGGATCAGCATGATCGCGTCGGTGTCGCTGTGGATCAGGGCCGCGGTCACCCCGCCCGCCGTCACCGCCTCGCACAGGTAGTCCAGCGTCCGCGCGAACAGGTCCGCGTCCGACACGGGGCCCGGCCCCGCCGCCGGCCACGGCGGCGCCGGCTCCAGTCCGAGCGCCGCCACGGCCGCCTCGTACCCGGCCCGCAGCCGCGGCGTCGTCGGCGTCGCACGGCTGGCCAGCGCGATCCGCCGGTGGCCCCGTTCCACCAGGTGCTGCACCGCCGCCGCAGCGCCGTGCGCATGGTCGGAGGCCACCCGGTCCAGGGCCGCGGCCGGATGCCCCGGCGGGGCCCACCGCTCCACCAGCACCGTCGGAACCGGCAGCTCCGCCGTCCACGCCCCTTCCCCGGGGCCGGGCGAACCGGCATCCCAGTTCGGGGTGAGCAGCAGCCCGTCCGCCCCGGTGGACAGCAGCCGGCCGGCCTGCGTCCGGTCCTCGCCGGGCAGGTACCGGGTCAGGCCCACGGTCAGTCGCGCGCCCCTCGCCTCCACCACCTCACGGGCTCCCCGTACGACCTCCGCGTAGTAGTACTCCGTGGTCGGCACCACCATCCCGATCACCAGCCCCGCGGCCCCCGCCGGGGCCGCCGCCCGGCCCCCGGCCGGCACCGCCGGCTCCCGGGTCGTGGAAGCGCCCGGGCGCCCGGCCTCCACCCGGCTGATCACCCCGTGCATCCGGTGGATCTCGCCGCGGGCTGCCATCGCCTCGATGTCGCGCCGCAGGGTGACCGGCGAGACGCCCAGCTCCTGCGCCAGGTCCGCCACGCGCACACTGCCACGCGCCCGGACGAGCGCGAGCACCTGTGCCTGGCGCTGGTCCACATGTGGTCTCAAGGTTTCCGTACCCCCTGCGGTCTTTCGACGGCATGCCTGTCCGCGCCGTGTCTCCGTCATCATAGAGAATCGAACCGATCGATTCGATCGTTTCCGATCAACCGGTCATTGACGGCGTGGAGGGTGCGTTCATATATTCGGCGGCGTCCGGCACCTCACGGCATCACGACCTCTCTCGGGAGTCAGCGCATGCTCACGTACGACCAGGACGGATTCCGGCGCGCAGGCCGCCCCCACCGCATCGTCTCGGGGGCCCTGCACTACTTCCGGGTCCACCCCGACCTGTGGGAGGACCGGTTGCGGCGGCTGCGCGCCCTGGGTGCCAACACCGTGGACACGTACGTCCCCTGGAACTTCCACGAGACCGCCCCCGGCAAGGCCGACTTCACCGGCTCGCGCGACCTCGGCCGCTTCCTGCGCACCGCCCAGGACCTCGGCCTCGACGCCGTCGTCCGCCCCGGCCCGTACATCTGCGCCGAATGGGACTTCGGCGGCCTGCCCGCCCGGCTCCTCGCCGTCGACGGCCTCCACCTGCGCTGCTCCGACCCCCGCTTCGAGGCCGAGGTCGACGGCTGGTTCGACCTCGTGGTCCCCGAGCTGCTGCCGCTGCTCGCGAGCCGCGGCGGTCCGGTCGTCGCCGTACAGATCGAGAACGAGTACGGCTCGTACGGCAACGACACCCGCTACCGCGCCCACGTGGAACGGGCCCTGGTCGAACGCGGCGTGGACTGCCTCCTGTTCACCGCCGACGGGCCCGAGGACGCCATGCTCCAGGGCGGCATGCTCCCCGGCCGGCTCGCCACCGCCACCTTCGGTGCCCGGCCCGCCGAACGCCTCGCCCACCTGCGCCGCTACCAGCGGACCGGCCCGCTCGCCGCCATGGAGTTCTGGATCGGCTGGTTCGACCACTGGGGCGAGGACCACCACGTCCGCGCCGTCGAGGAAGCGGCCCGGTCCCTGGACGAACTCCTCGCCACCGGCGCCTCCGTCAACCTCTACATGGCCCACGGCGGCACCAACTTCGGCTTCTGGGCCGGTGCCAACCACACCGGGTCCCGCCCCGGCGATCCGGGCTACGAGCCCACCGTCACCAGCTACGACTACGACGCCCCCATCGGCGAGGCCGGCGAACTCACCGCCAAGTTCCACGCGTTCCGCGAGGTCATCGGCAAGTACGCACCTCTGCCCGACGGGCCGCTGCCCGAACCGCCGCCCCGTATCACCCCCGCCCTCGCCGTCCCGGCCGGCGCCGCCCCGCTCCTGGACCACCTCGACCTGCTCGGCGGGGAGCCCGTGCTGCGCCCCGCGCCCGAGTCCATGGAGAAGCTCGACCAGGCCCACGGCATGATCCACTACCGCACCACCGTCACCGGGCCGCGCCCCGCCATGCCCGTCCGGATCGACGGCCTCGGCGACCGCGCGTACGTGTTCGCCGACGGGGAGCCCCTCGGCATCCTCGACCGCAACCGGCCCGACGAGGGCCTCGACCTGCCCGTCGAAGAGGCGGGGGTCGTCCTCGACGTCCTCGTCCGCGCCCAGGGGCGGGTCAACTACGGCCCGCTCCTCGACGACCGCAAGGGCATCTGGCGCGGTGTCCGCCACGGCCACCAGCAGCTGTTCGAGTGGGAGATCCGGCCGCTCCCGCTCACCGACCTGACCCACCTGAGCTGGTCGCCCGAAGCGCCCGACACACCCACTACACCCGACACGGGCCGCCCGGCCTTCCACCGCTTCACCCACGCCCTCCCGGACGCCCCCGCCGACGGATTCGTCGACGTCTCCGGCTGGGGCACCGGCCTCGTCTGGCTGAACGGCTTCCTCCTCGGCCACTACGACACCCCGCGCGGACCGCAGCGCACCCTCTACGCCCCCGCACCGCTGTGGCGGACCGGCCGGAACGAGATCGTCCTCCTCGAGCTGGAGCGCCCCGGCGCCGACCTGCCGCTGCGCGACCGCCCCGACCTGGGCCGCCCCACCGTCGTCACCCTCGAATGAACCCCGCCGACCCCGCGAACCGCGAGGCCCCCCCCGCACTCCGTGACCATCCCTTGAGAGAAGCTCTTCCCGTGAAGCGAACGAGCACCCGCCTGGCCGACGGCCGCGAGATCCTGTACTACGACGCCGACGACGGCGCGGCCCGCGCCGTACCCGACACCCGCCCCCTCGACGCGTCCGCCACCACCTCCGAGGTGCGCCGCGACCCGCTGCTCGGCGACGCCGTGGTCATCGCCTCCCACCGCCAGGGGCGCACCTATCACCCGCCCGCCGACGCCTGTCCGCTGTGCCCCTCCACCGAGGGACGCGCGAGCGAGATCCCTGCCCCCGACTACGACGTGGTCGTCTTCGAGAACCGCTTCCCCTCCCTCGCCGGCGACACCGGCCGCTGCGAGGTCATCTGCTTCACCCCCGACCACCTGACCTCCTTCGCCGAGCTCGACGAGGAGCGCGCCGCGCTGGTCCTGGCCGCCTGGACCGACCGCACCGCCGAACTCTCCGCCCACGCCGGGGTCCGGCAGGTCTACTGCTTCGAGAACCGCGGCACCGAGATCGGCGTGACCCTCGCGCACCCGCACGGCCAGATCTACGCCTTCCCCTTCATCACCCCGCGCACCACCCGCATGCTCGCCACCGTCGCAGCCCACCGTGCCCGCACCGGCGGCAACCTCTTCGAGGAGGTGCTCGCCGCCGAACGCGCCGAGGGCACCCGGGTCGTCCTCGAAGGGGAGCACTGGACCGCCTTCGTGCCCTACGCCGCGCGCTGGCCGTACGAGGTCCACCTCTATCCGCACCGCCGCACCGCCGACCTGACCACCCTGGACGACGCGGCCCGCGCCGAGTTCCCCCGCCTCTACCTGGAGCTGCTGCGCCGCTTCGACCGGCTGTTCGGGACGCCCGGGCCCACCCCGTACATCTCCGCCTGGCACCAGGCGCCGACCTCCGGCGAGGGCCGGGCCGACTTCGCGCTCCACCTGGAGCTCTTCACGGTCCGCCGCACCGCCGACAAGCTCAAGTACCTGGCGGGAACCGAATCCGGGATGGAGGCCTACATGAACGACGTCCGCCCCGAGGACGCGGCCGCGCGGCTGCGGGAGGTGGCGACCCGATGAGCGGTGGCGAGCCGACGGACCAGGCAGCGGACGGGTTCCGCCGGCTGTACGGGTCCCCGCCCGAGGGAGTCTGGGCGGCTCCGGGCCGGGTCAACCTGATCGGCGAACACACCGACTACAACGACGGCTTCGCCCTGCCCTTCGCGCTCCCGCAGCGCACGGAGGTCGCCGCCGCCCGGCGCGCCGACGGGATCCTCCGGCTCCACTCCGCCGACGTCCCCTCCGGCGTGGTCACCGTCCACCCCGCCGACCTCGACCCGGCCCGCCCGCCCACCGGCGCCGCAGGCTGGGCCGCGTACCCGGCCGGCGTCCTGTGGGCCCTGCTGGACGCCGGCCTTCCGGTCGGCGGCGCCGATCTGCACGTCCGCTCCGACGTGCCCACCGGGGCCGGGCTGTCCTCCTCCGCCGCCCTGGAGGTCGCCACCGTCCTGGCGCTCACCGACTTGTACGGGATCCCGCTCACCGGGACCGAGGTGGCCGCGCTCGCCCGCCGCGCCGAGAACGCCTACGTCGGCGTGCCCTGCGGGGTGATGGACCAGACGGCCTCGGCCTGCGCCACCGAGGGCCACGCCCTCCACCTCGACACCCGCACCCTCGAACAGCGGCACATCCCCTTCGACTGCGCGGCGGCGGGCCTGCGCCTCCTGGTCATCGACACCCGGGTCAAGCACGACCTGGCCGACGGGGCCTACGCCGAGCGCCTCGCCTCCTGCCACGGGGCGGCCGCCGAGCTCGGGCTGCCCGCCCTGCGCGACCTCCCGTACCAAGAACTGGACCAGGCCCTGGCCCGCCTCGCCGACCCGGTCCGGCGCCAACGGGTCCGGCACGTCGTCACCGAGAACGAACGGGTCGTACGCGTGGAGGAACTGCTGCGCGCCGGACGGCTGCGGGACGCGGGCCCGCTGCTGACCGAGGGCCATGCCTCGCTGCGGGACGACTACGAGGTGTCCTGCGCCGAGCTCGACCTGGCGGTCGCCACCGCCAACGCGGCGGGCGCGTACGGGGCCCGGATGACCGGCGGCGGCTTCGGCGGCTCGGCCCTGGCCCTGATCGACGCGGACGCCGAGCCGCTGGTGTCCGAGGCCGTGACGGAGGCCTTCGTCCGGGCGGGCCACAAGCCGCCCCGCATCACGGCGGCGGAGCCGTCCGCCGGGGCGGGCCGGACGGTCTGAGGAAGGAAGAAGGAGGAGGAAGGAAGAAGGAGAAGGAACGAGGAGGAACGAGGAAGGGCGGCCTCCGCAGAACCGGCCTGCCTAGACTGATCACTTGGTCGATCATGTGCCGGAACGAGTGCGGAGGAACGAAACGCATGCGCTACATCCCGCTGGGCAGTTCAGGTCTGCAGGTCTCCGCCGTAGGACTCGGCTGCAACAACTTCGGCGGGCGCCTCGACGCCCAGGCCACCCGCGCCGTCGTCGACGCCGCGCTCGACGCGGGGATCACCCTCCTCGACACGGCCGACATCTACGGCGGCCGCGGCGGCTCCGAGCGCCACCTCGGACAGGCCGTCAAGGGCCGCCGCGACCAGGTCGTCCTCGCCACCAAGTTCGGCTACGCGGGCATGGACATGGAGTACGGGCCCGCCGCCGGATCCCGCGGCGGCCGCGCGTACATCCGGCGGGCCGTCGAGGAGTCCCTGCGCCGCCTGGACACCGACCACATCGACCTCTACCAGCTGCACAGCCCCGACCCGGCCACCCCCGTCGCCGAAACCCTGGCCGCGCTCACCGAGCTGGTCGCCGAGGGCAAGATCCGCTACATCGGCCATTCCAACTTCAGTGGCTGGCAGCTCGCCGAAGCCGCCCACGTCGCCCGCGAAACGGGCGCGGCCCCCTTCGTGTCGGCGCAGAACGAATGGTCCTTGCTCCGGCGGAACGCAGAGGCGGAGCTGGTCCCGGCCGCCGTGCACTACGGCCTCGGCGTGCTCCCGTACTTCCCGCTCGCCAACGGCCTGCTGACCGGCAAGATCCGCCGCGGTGCCCCGGTCCCGGTCGGCTCCCGCCTGGAGGGACGCGACGCGTACCTCACCGAGGAGCGCCTCGACACGGTCGAGGCGCTGGCCGCCGTCGCCGACAAGTACGGCCGCAGCGTCCTCGAGCTCGCCATCGGCTGGCTCTCCGCCCAGCCGGGCTGCTCCTCCGTCATCGCGGGCGCCACCTCCCCCGAGCAGGTACGGGCCAACGCGGCCGTCGCCGACCGTCCGCTGGAGCCCGAACTGCTGGAGGAGATCGACGCGATCGCGGGGGCGTGAGCCGCGGCGCACCGCAGCGCTCCGGCGGGGCGGCTCAGGCGGGCGCACCCGTCAGGACCTCCACCTTGCCGGTGTCCAGCGAGTAGTACGCGCCGACGACGGCCAGGGCGCCCTTCTTCACGAGGGGCCCCAGGTCGGCGTTGGCCCGCAGATCGTCCGCGGTCACCTTGATCTGGTGGTGGGTCATGGTGTCGACGGGGTCGGCGCCGGGGTTCCTCGCCGTCAGTTCGTACGCCGGCACCATGGCCTTGGCGATGGCCTGCAGATTGCCGGGCAGCGGCGTGCCGCCCTTCAGCGCCTTGTACGCGGCCTCGACCGCGCCGCAGCGCTGGTGCCCGAGCACGACGACCAGCGGAGTGCCGCCCGTCATGGGCCCGTACTCGACGGAACCGGTCACGACCGGGCCGACCGCCTGCCCGCCCGTGCGCAGTACGTACAGGTCGCCGAGGCCGGTGTCGAAGATCAGCTCGGGCGCCACCCGGGAGTCGATGCACGAGAGGACCACCCCGAAGGGGTCCTGCGCCTCGGCGACCAGTTCGCGCCGCTCGGGATCGCGGTCGGGGTGATCGAGGTTTCCGCTCACCCAGCGCTTGTTGCCCTCCATCAGGCGCGCGAACGCGGCCTGCGGGGTGGCCGGCCGCGGCGGCGGGGCGGCGGTCGTCACCCGCGGCGCCGTCGGGGAGGAGCATCCCGAGAGCGCGACGACGGCCGCGAGGCCACCGGTCAGCAGGGCCCTGCGGGCCGGAAGTCCTGTCGTGTGCATCGGTGGTACCCCTCGGTGGCGCGCAGACGCGTCCGTACGTCATGACGACCGCGATTGTTCAGCGCGCCGGGGGCGACCGGACGGCAGGCACACGCGGGCACACACCCCGTTGCCACGGACGGCCCACGCGCCGGGCGGGGACCTGGCCGAAGCCGACGGTCCGCCCGGCGCGTGTGGCGGTCAGGACACGATGTCCTTGCGGGCGAACCCGCGGAACGCCAACGCGAACAGCACCAGCGCGTACGCCACCGACACCGCCGTCCCCTTGACCATCCCGCCCCACTCCAGCTGCGGCTGCAGCGCGTCCGCCCACGCGAACTGCCAGTGCGCGGGCAGGAACTCCCGCCACGATCCGAGCGCCGTCACCGCGTCCAGCACGTTGCCCACGATCGTCAGGCCGACCGCCCCGCCCACCGCGCCCAGCGGCGCGTCCGTCCGCGTCGACAGCCAGAACGCCAGCCCGGCCGTGACCAGCTGCGACACGAAGACGAACGCCACCACCAGGGCGAGGCGCGGCACGGTGTCCGCGGCCGGCAACGAGCCGCCCGTGGGCAGCTTCAGCGGTCCCCACCCGTACGCGGCCGTGCCCGCCGCCAGTGCCACCAGCGGCAGCAGCACCATCGCCGCCAGGCTGAAGCCCAGCGCCACCACCAGCTTGCTCCACAGCAGCCGGGCCCTCGGCACCGGCGAGGCCAGCAGGTAGCGCAACGAGGACCAGCTCGCCTCCGACGCCACCGTGTCCCCGCAGAACAGCGCCACCGGCACCACCAGCAGGAAGCCGGCCGACACGAACAGACAGGTGGCCGCGAAGTTCGCGCCCGAGGCCGTCGCCGTGTCGATGAGCGTGATCCGGCCGTCCGCGCCGCCGCGGCCGCCGTCCTGTCCGCCGCCCACCGCGAACGCGATGATCATGACGAACGGGAGCGCGGCCAGAACCCCGGCCATCACCAGCGTCCGCCGCCTGCGCCACTGGCGCAGCGCCTCCACGCGCAGCGGCAGCGTACGGCTCGCCCGGTAGCCGGGGGCCACCTCTGTCACGGTCCGCGTCACGGCGCTCATGCCGCACCTCCGATCAGGGT
Organism: Streptomyces sp. NPDC031132; assembly: GCF_055570595.1. Lineage (NCBI taxonomy): Bacteria > Bacillati > Actinomycetota > Actinomycetes > Kitasatosporales > Streptomycetaceae > Streptomyces > Streptomyces sp. NPDC031132. The sequence goes on along the minus strand of NZ_JBVIGX010000015.1, from coordinate 121,422 downwards.
GAGGAACGCGTCCTCGAGCCGGCGGTGCGGCCCCACTGCGGACACCGGCACCTCCAGCCGTACCAGCTCGGCGATCAGCCCGGCGGCCGTCGCTCCTTCCAGCCGCACCAGCAGCCCGTCGTCGGCCGCCGCCACGGAACCGACACCTTCCAGCGCGGCCACCTTGCCCACGACCCCTTCGTCAACGGGCTCGGCCAGCGTCACCAGCAGCACGTCCCCGCCGCCCGTGATCTCCGCGACCTCGCCCGCCTGAACGAGCCGTCCGCGGTCCATGACCACCAGGTGGGTGCACGACTGCTCGACCTCCGACAGCAGGTGGCTGGAGACGATGACCGTCCGCCCGCCCGCCGCGTACCGGATCATCACGTCCCGCATCTCCCGGATCTGCGGCGGGTCCAGGCCGTTCGTCGGCTCGTCGAGGATCAGCAGGTCCGGCATCCCGAGCATGGCCTGCGCGATCGCGAGCCGCTGCCGCATGCCCTGCGAGTACGTGCGCACCGCACGCTCCAGCGCATCGCCGAGGCCGGCGATCTCCAAGGCCTCCGCCATGTGCGCGTCCCCGGCGGGACGGCCGGTGGCCTGCCAGTACAGCTCCAGGTTGGCGCGCCCCGACAGGTGCGGCAGGAAACCGGCCCCTTCCACGAACGCCCCGACCCGCGACAGCACCGGAGCCCCGGCCCGTACCGCGTGCCCGAACACCCGGATCTCCCCGGCGTCCGGCGAGATCAGCCCCATGAGCATCCGCAGCGTGGTGGTCTTGCCGGCGCCGTTGGGCCCGAGCAGGCCCAGGACCTGGCCCTTCTCCACCCGGAACGACAGGTCCCGCACCGCGTACCTGTCCTGTGCCTTCGCATATCGCTTCGTCAGACCCGTGATTTCAAGCGGTACGTCGGCCAGCGCGGGGTCGGGCTGCGGTACCCCGGCCCGCGCCCCCGCACCCTCCCGGCCGGTCCTCCGGATCCCCAGCAGCGCCGCGGCCAGCAGCGCGGCCCCCAGCGGCAGCCCCCAGGTCCAGGCGGGCAGCCCCGCCGAGGCCGTGCGCACCCCGTCGGCCGCCGGAACGGCCAGGGCGCCCTGCGCCGAGACCGTGTAGGTGGCCGGCGCGGCCGGGGACGCGTAGCCGAGGTCGGTGGCGGCGACGACGAGCCGCAGCCGGTGACCGGCCTCCACGGCGTGGTCGACGGCGGGGAGCCGCAGCTGCACCGTCGCCCCCTGCTGCGCGTTCTCCACGCGCACCGGGGCGACCAGCTGGCTCGGCAGCACCGCCTGGCGCCCGTCGGGCCCGACGTCGTACAGCTTGCCGAACAGGACGGCCGAACCGTCAGCAGCCGTCGACCTCACGTTCAGCGTCACGGTCGGCGTCCCGGTGATCCGTACCTCCCCGGTCAGCGGCTCCGACTCGAACCGGGCGTTCTGCCCGGGGAAGTCCAGCGAGAGCCCGGCTCCGAACGCGGCGAGCTGACCGCCGATCCCCGGCAGGGAGGACAGTGCGGGCGGAGCGCCGCCCGCCGGGTTGGCGAAGCTCTGCTCCCGGCCGCCCAGGGCGAACTCCCGGGGACCGGACGTCAGCCCCGGGTAGCGCTCGCCGCTCGCGCCGCGCAACTGGACCGCCCCGTCGGTGGAGTCGATGCCGCCGGAACGCGAGACGCGGAAGGCCGGCCCGGTGTCCGCACCCCGGTCGTCCTTCAGATAACGGTCGAACCAGGCTGCCACCCGGGCCTCGACCCGGCCGGACTCGCGCATGCCGCCGTCGTGCCCGCCGGCCGCCCAGTCCACGGAGACGGGCGCACCGTTCGCCGCGATCGCCTTCGCCATGGCATCGGCCTGGTCCAGCGGGAAGAGGGAGTCCTCCTGGCCCTGCACGATCAGGGTCGGCACCTTGATCCGGTCGCCGACCGCCGACGGGCTGCGCCGCTCCAGCAGGGCGCGGGCCTCGGCGTCGGGCTTCCCGGCCACCGCGACCCGCTCGTACATGGCGCACAGCTCCGGCTGGAACCGCCCGCAGGCGGTGGCCGTGTCCGCGGCGCCGGAAGCGGGGGCACCCGCCGCGCCGGGACTGCCCACCGACTGCGCCCCGGGCTGCATCCCGTCGGCCGAACCGGTGGTGAAGAACAGCCCCGCCCACAGCTTCTTGAACACGCCCTGCGGGAAGAGGGAGTCCGCGAGGTTCCAGTACGTGATCTGCGGGGCGATCGCGTCGATCCGCCGGTCGTATCCGGCGGCGAGCAGCGAGATCGCCCCGCCGTAGGAGACCCCGGCGACACCGACGCGCGGGTCGCCGTCCCCGTCGAGCCGCACCTCGGGCTGCTGCGCGAGCCAGTCGACGAGCCGCGACACGTCCTTGACCTCGTGCTCGGGGTCGTTGAGCCCGATCTGCCCGCCGGAGCGGCCGAAGCCGCGCGCCGACCAGGTCAGGACGGCGTACCCGTCCCGGGCCAGCTGCTCGGCCTGGGCGCGGACGTCGTCCTTGCTGCCGCCGAAACCGTGCCCGAGGAGCACGGCGGGCCGCTCGCCGCCGCCGCCCGCCGTGAAGTACGAGGTGTCGATCCCGGCGCCGGGCATCTCCACCGTCCGGTCCTGGCGGTGCACGGGGGGCGCCCCGCCGGACGCGGCGGCGGTCCACGTGCCGGCCCCCGCGACGACGGCGAGCGCGGCGGCGCCCGCGAGCAGGCGGCTTCGGCGGCGCCGGGGCGGCCGGAGCTTCGGCAATCGGAGCTTCATACGGGAACCCTAGACGCCGGGTGGCCCGGCCCTGAGCGCCCCCAGGCGGAACCGCCCACCTCCTCGAGGAGTACACGGGCGGCCCGGCATACCGCACCTGCGGTACCCGGACCCGACCTGCGCCGTACGCCGAGCGGCGGGAGGATGACGGCATGCTGCTCGCCGAGGTCGCGCGCGTGTCCCGGGAGGTCGCCGAGACCTCCGCCCGGTCCCGGAAGACCGCCCTGCTCGCGGAGCTCTTCGCCGCCGCGCCCCCCGAGGAGGCCGGCCTGGTCATCTCGTACCTCGCCGGGCGGCTCCCGCAGGGCCGGCCCGGGATCGGCTGGCGCGCGCTCGGCCGGGAGGTCGAACCCGCCGCCGAGCCGACCCTGACCGTCACCGCCGTCGACGCGGCGGTGACGGAGCTCGCCGCTGTGGCGGGCGCGGGCTCGCAGGCCGAGCGGCGCCGGATCCTCGACGCCCTGCTCGGCGCGGCCACCGGGCCCGAACAGCGGTTCCTGCGCAGCCTGCTCTCCGGCGAGGTCCGCCAGGGCGCCCTCGACGCGGTCGCGCTGGAAGGGGTCGCCGCGGCCGCCGGGGTGCCGGCCGCCGAACTGCGCCGGGCCGTGATGCTCGACGGCTCACTGCCCCGGGTGGCCGCGGCGGCGCTGGCCGGCGGCGCGGCGGCCCTGCGCGAGGTCGCCCTCCGCGTCGGGCAGCCCGTACAGCCGATGCTGGCGAACACCGCCAAGTCGGTGGCCGAGGCCCTGGCCGCGCTCGGGCCCTGCGCGGTGGAGGAGAAGCTCGACGGGATCCGGGTGCAGGTGCACCGCGACGGGGACGACGTGCGGGTGTACACGCGCTCCCTGGACGAGATCACCGGCCGGCTGCCGGAGGTGGCGCAGCTCGCGCGGGCGCTGCCGGGGGAGCGGTTCATCCTGGACGGCGAGGTGATCGGGCAGACGCCGGACGGGCGGCCGGTGCCCTTCCAGGAGGTCGCGAGCCGGGTGGGATCGCGGATCGACGTCGAGACCGCGCGGCGGACGCTGCCCGTCGTCCCGTACTTCTTCGACGTCCTGGCGGCGGGGGACGACGTGCTCCTCGACCTCCCGGTGCGCGAGCGGTACGCGGTCCTCGCCGCCCTCGTACCGGAGGTCTCACGGGTCCGCCGGCTCGTCGTCGAGGACCCGCAGGATCAGGAGGCCGCCGCCGAGGAGTTCTGGGCGGAGTCCCTGCGCCGCGGCCACGAGGGGGTCATGGTCAAGGGCCTCGAATCCACCTACGCGGCCGGGCGGCGCGGCAGACACTGGCTCAAGGTGAAACCGGTGCACACCCTCGACCTCGTGGTGCTCGCCGTCGAATGGGGGCACGGCCGGCGCACCGGACTGCTGTCGAACCTGCACCTCGGGGCCCGGGCCGCCGACGGGACGTACGCCATGCTCGGCAAGACCTTCAAGGGGCTCACCGACGAGATGCTGCGCTGGCAGACCGACCGGCTGCGCGAGCTGGCGGTGGACGACGACGGCTTCACCGTGCGGGTGCGGCCCGAGCTGGTCGTGGAGATCGCGTACGACGGCCTCCAGCGCTCCCCGCGCTACCCGGCCGGGGTCGCCCTGCGCTTCGCGCGGGTGCTGCGGCACCGCCCGGACAAGAGGGCGCAGGAGGCGGACACGGTGGAGACGGTGCTCGGCGGGGGTTGAGGGGGACGAGCCCGGGCCGCGTTTTGCCTCAGAGGCAAGGGAAATTGCCAGGCAGGCAGGATTCTGGCTCAATCGGGGCATGACATCCGGTCCTGCCGCCTCCGGCCCCGAAGGTCCCGAGCGTCCCGACGAACCGGTCGGCCCCGACGCCGGCGCCGTTACCGACGAGCTGCCCTCCGTGGCTCCGCAGCTGCGTGAGCTGCGGCGCCGCGCCGGGCTCACCCTGGAGGCCGCCGCCGCGCGGGCCCGGCTCTCGCCGGCGCACCTGTCCCGGCTGGAGACCGGGCGGCGCCAGCCCTCGCTGCCGCTGCTGCTCGGGCTCGCCCGCACCTACGGTACGACGGTCTCGGAGCTGCTCGGCGAGACCCCCGCCGTCGCCGATCCCATCGTACGGGCGGGCGGTCCGGGCGCCCGCGAGGCCGACGGGTGGACGTACTGGCAGGCAGGCGGCTCCGGCCGCGGGATGCAGGCGCTGCGCGTGCACGTCCCGCACGGCCGCAGCCAGGGCGAGCTGGTCCGCGTCCATCCCGGCGAGGAATGGCTGTACGTCCTCAAGGGGCGGCTGCGGCTGCACCTGGCGGACGCCGAGTACCTGCTGGAGCCGGGGGACAGCGCGCACTTCGACTCGCTGACCCCGCACCGGATCGGCGCAGCCACCGCGGCCGGGGCCGACCTGCTGTTCGTCCACACCCTGCTGCAGAGCAGCCTCGCCGGGCTGTGCCTCGGCGGCGGCGGTGCCTCGGGCGCCCCGCACCACAACTAGCCCAGGAGCCCCCACCATGAACATCCAGTCCAAGTTCCCGCGCGGTCTGGTGATTCGGCTGATCGCCTACTTGTTCGTCGGCCACCTCTTCGCCTTCTTCGTCTACCTCCTCTTCGTCCTGGGCGGCCAGAACCAGTAACCGAAGGCCGGGGTCCGCGACTCTGGAAACGTGCAGGTCCTGTCGCTACCCTCCGCGCATGATTTCCACGGTTGTCTGGGGTACCGGCAACGTCGGCCGTTTGGCCATCCGTGCCGTAGAGGCCCATCCGGCGCTGAAACTGGCCGCCGTCATCGTCCACCATCCCGACAAAATCGGCCGCGACGCGGGCCGGCTCGGCGAACTCGACCACGACACCGGGGTCCTGGCCACCGACGACATCGAGGCAGTCCTCGCCGCCGCGCCGCAGGCCGTCGTCTACGCGGCCTCCGGTGACACCCGCCCCGACGACGCCCTCGCCGACATCACCCGGGCCGTCCGGGCCGGCGCGGTCGTCGTCAGCCCCGCCCTCTACCCGCTCTACGACCACCGCAACGCCCCTCCCGAGTTCCGCGATCCGGTGGCGGCCGCCGTCGCGGAGGGCGGCGGCTCGCTCTTCGCCTCCGGCGTCGACCCCGGCTGGGGCAACGACGTGCTCCCGCTCCTGCTCAGCGGACTCGGCAGCACGATCGACGCCATCCGCTGCCAGGAGATATTCGACTACTCCACCTACGACCAGCCGGACTCCGTCCGCCACCTCGTCGGCATGGGCCAGCCCATGGACTTCGAGCCGATGATGCTGATGCCGTCCGTCCCGACCATGGTGTGGGGCGGCCAGATCCGCATGATGGCCCGGGCCCTGGACGTCGAACTCGACGAGATCCGCGAGACCGTGGACCGCCGCGCCCTCGACACCACCGTGACCACCCGCACCATGGGCGAGTTCGCGGCCGGCACCCAGGGCGCCATCCGCTTCGAGGTACAGGGCATCGTCGACGGCGAACCCCGCATCGTCATCGAGCACGTCACCCGCATCCACGCCTCCTGCGCCCCCGACTGGCCCACGCCGCCCGACGGCGGCGACGGCGTCCACCGCGTGATCATCGAGGGCCGCCCGCACATCGAGGTCACCGTCGAGGCCACCGACGAGGGCGAGAACCGCTCGGCGGGCGGCAACGCCACCGCCGTCGGCCGTCTGGTCGGCGCCATCGACTGGCTGGTGGAGGCCGAACCGGGCCTCTACGACGCCCTCGACGTCCCCCTGCGCCCCGCCATCGGCAAGCTCGGAAGGAAAAAGCCATGAGGATCGACATACCCGAGGGCCAGCACCCGATCGAGTACGTGTGGGGCGACATGGTCCCCGGGATCGGGATGGCCGCCGCGAACTTCTCCCTCTCCGTGTACGCCCACACCACCCTGGGACTGCGCGAGTTCGAGGCCGCCCGGTTGCGCGTCGCGCAGATCAACGGGTGCGTGTTCTGCCTCGACTGGCGGACCGAACGGGACGGGGAGAAGGTCGAGGAGGAGTTCTCCGACGCCGTCACCGAGTGGCGCACCACGGACCGGTTCGACGAACGGACCCGGCTGGCCGCGGAGTACGCGGAGCGGTACACGCTCGACCACCACAACCTCGACGAGGAGTTCTGGGAGCGGATGACCGCGCACTACAGCCAGCTCGAGATCGTCGAGCTGACGATGAGCATCGGGTCGTGGCTGGCCTTCGGCCGGCTCAACCACGTGCTCGGCCTCGACAATGTCTGCGTACTGCCGGGGCACTGACGCCGGTTGCGGGGCAACGGGTCCGGGGCCGGTCGGCACCTCCGACGGCCCCGGGTCTGTGGGCGGATCGCTACAGGTCGGTGGCGATGATCTTCTCGATGTTGCGCTCGGCGAGCGCCGTGATGGTGACGAACGGGTTGACGCTGGTGTTGCCGGGGATCAGCGCGCCGTCGATCACGTACAGGCCGGTGTAGCCGTGCAGCCGGCCGTAGTTGTCGGTGGCCTTGTCCAGGACCGCGCCGCCGAGCGGGTGGTAGGTGAGGTGGTCGCCCCAGATCTTGTTGGTGCCGAACAGGTCCGTCCGGTAGATCGTCCCCTCCTTGGAGTTGATCTTGTCGAAGATGCTCTTGGCCATGTCGATGGACGGCTGCTTCCACGCCGTCTGCCAGTTCAGCTCGACGTTGCCCGAGGCCGCGTTGTACGTGAACTCGGCGCGGTGCGGGTTCTTGGTGATCGACAGGTAGAACGAGGCGTACGTCTCGATCCCGGTCGGCAGCGGTGCCACCTCCGCGAACGCCCCGCCCGCGTCCCAGTTGTCGATGCCGCCGCAGGGGATGGACGCCTGGACCTTGCCGGTCGGGTCCCACAGGTGGTTGGCCCGCCCGCACATGACGTTGCCGTTGTCGCCCCAGCCCTTGCCGATCTCGCCGTTCAGGGCGGGCAGCGCTCCGGTGGCCCTGAGCCTGACGAGAAGCTTGCTGGTGCCGACGCTGCCGGCCGCGAAGAACACCTTGTCGGCGACCACGGTCTTGGTGGCGGTTGTGGCGCCAACGGTGTTGATCTGGTCGATGACGACGGTGTAGCCGCCGCCCGACGCCGGGGAGACGGAAGTGACCTTGTGCAGCGGGGAGATGGTGACCTTGCCGGTGGCTCTGGCCTGGGCGAGATAGGTCTTCTGCAGCGACTTCTTGCCGTAGTTGTTGCCGTACAGGATCTCCCCGGCGACCGCGGACTTGGGGGCGGTCCCGGCGGCTTCCTGCTTCATGTAGTCCCAGTCGTACACGTCCGGGACGAAGACGAACGGGAAGCCGGAGCGCTGGGCGTGCTTGCGGCCGACGCGGGCGAACTGGTAGCAGTCGACGGTGTCGAACCAGGCCTGGTCGACCAGTCCGACCCCGAGGCCGGCGTTGGCCCGCGGGTAGTAGGTGGTGTACATCTCGTCGGCGTTCACCGACGGGAGGATCGCGGCGAAGTTCGCGCGCTTCGGGGTGACCGCCATACCGCCGTTGACCAGGGAGCCGCCGCCGACGCCGCGGCCCTGGTAGACGATGATGCCGCCCATCTCCTCGGCGTCCAGGATCCCGGTGTAGCGGGGGATGTCCCTGTCGATCGGGAAGCCGAGGAAGTTGCTCAGGGGCTGCTTGGTCTTGGTCCGCAGCCAGTAGGAGCGCTGGTCCGGACTGGTCGTGTTGCAGAAGATCTTGCCGTCCGAACCCGGGGTGTCCCAGGCCATGCCCATCTCGATCATGTGGACGTCGACCCCGGCCTGGGCGAGTCGCAGGGCGGCGACGGACCCTCCGTAGCCGGTGCCGATCACCAGGGCCGGTACGTGCGCGCCGTTGTCGACGGAGCCGGCGGCCGCCGCCACTGAGGCGACGGTCCGCGCGTGGGCCGGGGTGATCTGACCGGCAAGGGCGGCTGCCCCGAGAATAGAACTTGTTCTTGCCATGAATCCACGACGCGAGATTCCCTTGGAGCCGGATTTGTGCAGGGCTTTGTCACTCATGTGACGTTCCTCACTCTCGGCGGAATGGGAACGAGTTCTACTGCCGGTCGCATGGGAAGTCACTACATACGTCTAGGTAACTTTCGGCCTGTCATGTCACAGAGGCGCCGGGCCGGGGACGCCGTACCCACCCCAGTACGAGCAGGGACGCGACCGCCGCGAAGGCGCACCAGGTGGAGGCGAATTCCAGCCGCCACAGCGCTGAGCAGGCCAATGCCCCGGCGCCGAGCACCGCGCCGAGGAGCCGCAGCCGCCGCTCGCCCGAGAGCAGCAGGGCGCCCAGGGTGGCGAACAGGTAGCCCGCGAGGACGAGCGGCATCCACGGAACATTCACGCCGTAGCCGAGGGTGTGCCCCCGGACCTCGGCGGTCACCGGCCGGGTCGCGAGGCAGTACGAGAGCACCGCGGCGGTGGCGAGACCGGCGACGGCCGGCCCCCACAGGAGCCGGCGGTCCGCCGGAGCGGCCGCGAGCAGCACCCCGAGCGGCACCCACACCGGCAGTACCGGCAGGGCGATCACCACCCAGGCCGTGGTGGCCGGGCCGCAGCCGCCGCCCGCGTGCCACACCGCGGCCTCCACCAGCTGGTGGACGCCCAGCAGCAAGGGCAGCGCGGCGACGGGCAGATCGCGGGCCCGCCGTACGCGCGCCACGCACACGATCCCGACGGCGGTGATCACCGTGCCCGCCGTCAGATCGGCCGTGGCGTTCCAGCACATGGCGGGCCGGTCACGGCTCTGCCGTCCTCGGCGGTTCGAGCGGCGGAGAGGTCGTCGCGCAGAACGTGTGGCACTGCGGGTGGCACGCCGCCCCCGGCGCGGGGGTGCGTACGGTCGCCCAGGCCACGCCGGCGCCGAGCACCAGGACCCCCGCGCACCACAGCATGGCCCGCCCGAAGGCGGCGTCGAACTCGGACGGAATCCGGTACGCGTCCGGGCCCATCCCCGCCAGCAGCGGCAGCGCCGCCACCGCCAGCAGCCCGGCCGCCCGCGCGGCCGCGTTGTTGATGCCGCTGGCGAGGCCCGCCCGGCCGGGGTCCACCGAGGACAGGACGGTCGCCGTCAGCGGTGCCACCAGGGTCACCATGCCCATGCCCATCACGAGCAGCGCCGGCAGCACGTCCTGTACGTACGAGGCCTCCGGCCCCACCCGCAGCATCAGCAGCATTCCGGCCGCGCACAGCAGCGGTCCCACCGTGAGCGGGATCCGTGGCCCGATGCGCTCCCCGAGCGCTCCCGACCGGGCCGACAGCAGCAGCATCAGCGCGGTCGTCGGGAGCAGCGCGGCGCCGGCGGCCAGCGCCGAGTAGCCGGACACGACCTGGAGCTGGAGCACGACGAGGAAGAAGAACCCGGCGAAGGCGGCGTACACGCACAGGGTGACCAGGTTGACGGCGGTGAACAGCCGGGAGGCGAAGATGTCGAACGGCACCATCGGATCGGCCCGGTGCCGCTCGACGTACACGAACGCTGCGGACAGCAGCACGCCGCCGACCCCCGAGGCGATGACCAGCGGGGAGCCCGACCGGGCCTCGATCAGCGCGTACGTCAGCAGGGCCAGGGCCGCGGCGCCGAGGACGGCGCCGAGCACGTCGAACCGCCCGTGCGCCTGCGGGTCCCGGGATTCCGGTACGTGCCGCAGGGCGACGGGCACGCACAGCGCGGCCACCGGCACGTTCAGCAGGAACACCCAGCGCCAGCCGGGCCCGTCCACCAGCCAGCCGCCGAGGAACGGCCCCACGGCTGCGCCCACCCCGCCGAAACCCGACCACAGCCCGACGGCGCGGGCCCGGTCCTCGGCGGCGATCGAGCCCTGGATCAGCGCGAGCGAACCGGGGGTCAGCAGTGCGCCGCCGATGCCCTGGAGGGCCCGCGCGGCGATCAGGACCCCGGCGTTCGGCGCGATCCCGCACAGCAGCGAGCCGACCGCGAACCACACCACGCCGAGGACGAAGATCCGACGCCGCCCGAACCGGTCGCCGAGCGCCCCGCCGACCAGGATCAGCCCGGCCAGGGTGACCAGGTAGGCGTTGACGGTCCACTGGAGCACGGCCAGATCGGCGCCGAGGTCCTCGCCGATCCGGGGGAGGGCGACGTTGACGACGGTCGAATCGAGCAGGGCCATGGTCGACCCCAGCACCGTGGCCAGCACGATCCACCGGCCCCGGGCGGACGCGAGCGCGACACCGGGTCCGGCCGGAAGGTCCTCTGCCGCTCCCGGCGCTGGATCGGTCATGCCTTCAGGCTGGCCCGCCCGGCCCGGAAGGGCCACCCAGGCGCGCAGCATACGGCTCATTAGGCCCTCTTGTAATGTGCATGACCCCTCCTTCACCATGACCGCGCACGTCGCGCACGCCCTTCCCGCACAACCTGCACACGGCGTCCGAGGAGGACCACACGTGGCCCAACGCAACAGACGACGATCCTTACGCACGGCGCTGGCCGCTCTCACCGCAGCCCTGCTGTTACCCGTCGGCGCGGGCGTGGCAGCGGCCGCGCCCGAACCCGGGCCCACCCCCGGAGCTGCCGAGCGCAAGATCGAGTCGAAGCTCCGCGCCCAGCTCGACGACTCCGGCAAGGCCGCCTTCTGGGTTTACCTGGACAGCGCCGCCGACCTCTCGGCGGCGGGCGGACAGCAGACCCGGGCGGCCAAAGCAGAAACGGTTCTGCACGCCAAGCAGCAACACGCCGCGCGCAGCCAGGCCGAGGTGATCAAGGCCCTGGACGGCGCCAAGGCCGAGTACACCTCGTACTGGATCGTGAACGCCGTCCGCGTCGTCGGCAGCCAGAAACTCGCCGGAACCCTCGCGCAGCGCCCCGAGGTCTCCCGGATCGACGCCGACGACAAGGTCACCCTCCCCAAGCCCGCCGAGGGCAAGCGGGAGAAGGCCGGCGCCGACGCCGTCGAGTGGAACATCGACAGCATCAAGGCCCCGCAGGTCTGGGACCAGCTCGGGGTGCGCGGCGAGGGCATCGTCGTCGCCAACATCGACAGCGGCGTCGACTACACGCACCCGGCCGTGAACGGCCAGTACCGCGGCAAGAGCGCCGACGGCTCGTACGACCACAACTACAACTGGTTCGACCCGGCCGGCGTCTGCCCCACCGCGGCCCCCTGCGACAACAACGACCACGGCACCCACACCATGGGCACGATGGTCGGCGACGACGGCGGCGCCAACAAGATCGGCGTGGCCCCCGGCGCCAAATGGATCGCCGCGAAGGGCTGCGAGACCAACTCCTGCTCCGAGGCCTCCCTCCTCGCCGCCGGCCAGTGGATCGTCGCCCCGACCGACCTGAACGGCCAGAATCCGCGCCCCGACCTCGCCCCGCACATCGTCAACAACTCCTGGGGCAGCGCGACGCACGACGACTGGTACCAGCAGATCGTCGACGCCTGGCGCGCCGCCGGCATCTTCCCCGCCTTCTCCAACGGGAACTCCGGCCCCGGCTGCGCCACCAGCGGATCGCCCGGCGACTACGCGAGCTCCTACAGCTCCGGCGCCTTCGACATCAACGGCGTGATCGCCCCGTTCTCCTCGCGCGGCGCGGGACCCGGCGGCATCATCAAGCCGGACATCGCGGCCCCCGGCGTGAACGTCCGCTCCTCCGTCCCCGGCGGCGGGTACGAGGCCTTCTCCGGCACCTCCATGGCCTCACCGCACACCGCGGCCACCGTGGCCCTGCTCTGGTCCGCCGCACCCGCCCTCGAAGGCGACGTCGCGCAGACCGAGCAGCTGCTGAACGGCACCGCCCAGGACACGGACAACGGCCAGTGCGGCGGCAACGCCGCCGACAACAACGTCTTCGGCGAGGGCAAGCTCGACGCGCTCGCCGCGGTCTCGGGCGCCCCGCGCGGCGCCATCGGAGCCGTCTCCGGCACCGTCCGCTCCGGCGGCGAGCCGGTCGCGGGCGTCAAGGTCACCGCGACCGGACCGATCGGCCGTACGACGACCACCGCGGCCGACGGCACCTACACCTTCCGCTCCCTGTCGGTCGGCGCCTACACGCTGACGGCCGCCAAGTTCGGCTACGGCCAGGAGACCGCCACGGCGACGGTGACCGAGAACGCCACCGCCACCGGCGACTTCACCCTCACCCAGGCCCCCTCCGGCAAGCTCACCGGTACCGTCACCTCGGCCGCCGGACCCGCCGCGGGCGCCACCGTCACCGTCACGGACACCCCGGTGACCGCGACCGCCGACGCGCAGGGCCGCTTCGAGGTCACCCTGCCGCACGGCACGTACGAGGTACGGGCGACGCACGCCTCCCGGTGCGTCACCGGAGGCAGCGCCCAGGCCACCGTCGCCGGCGACACCACGGTGGCGGTCACCCTGCCCGAGCGCACCGACGGCTACGGCTACGCCTGCTCCACCGCGGGCAGCCGCCCGTACGCGGCGGGGGACCGGCAGCTCGCGCTGACCGGCGACAACACCACCGAGCGCGTCGACCTCCCCTTCCCCGTCCCGCTGTACGGCAAGACGTACGGCCAGGCCTGGATCGGGACGAACGGCACGGTCAGCTTCGGCGGCAACAACACCGGTGACATCAACGGGGACATCCCGAGCACGGCCACGCCCAACGCGGCGCTGTACCCGTTCTGGGACGACCTGGTCGTCGGCGCGGCCGGCAGCGGCTCGGGCGTCTTCACCGCCGTCACCGGAACCGGCCCGCACCGGACGTACGTGATCGAGTGGCGCGAGGTGTCCCACTGGTCGGCGCAGACCGACAAGTTCTCCTTCTCGGCGGCGATCGGCGAGGACGGCACCGTCGCGTACACGTACAAGGGGACGGGCGGCACCGGCATCAAGGGCGGCTCCACGGCCACGGTCGGCGTGGAGAACGCAGCGGGTACGGACGCCTTCAAGTACTCCTTCAACCAGGCGGCCGTCACCGACGGGCTCGCCATCGCCTTCAGGACCACCAAGAGCGGCGTGGTCGCCGGCCGGGTGCTCGACGCGAACGACGGCAACGGCGTCGCGGGAGCCACGGTGACCGTCGGCACCGGCGACACGGCGGTGTCGGCGACCACGGCGGCGGACGGCGGATACGTCGTCCAGAGCCCGTCCGGCGCCCGGGCGGTGTCCCTCACCGCCCCCGCGTACGAATCCGCGGCGGCGACCGTGGACGTCAAGGCGGCCGACGTCACGACGGTGACGCAGTCGCTGCGCACGGGCCGGGTCACCGCCGCCAAGCCCGCGGTGGAGGTCGTCCTCCCCGCGGACCAGAAGCGGACCCGCACCCTCGACCTCACCAACCCGGGCCTCGGCACGGACTTCACGGTGACCGAGGACGCGGCCTGGCTGACGGCCACCCCGGGGACGGGGAACCTGCCGACCGGGGGCAAGGCCGCGGTCACCCTGGCCGTGGACACCCAGGGCCTGGCCGCCGGGACGGTGCTGACGGCGGACCTGAAGATCACCTCGGCCAGTGGGCGGGCGCCGGTGCTCACGGTGCCGGTCAAGGTCGTGGTGCCGCGCTACCAGGTCGCCCTGGACGCGGGATCCGACTACACGGCCACGGACACCCTGGGGGACAGCTGGTCCCCGGACCGCAAGTACACGGCCGGCTCGTACGGCTACCAGGGCAACTCCTCGGTGCACGCCACCGGCCGCACGATCGCCGGCACGGCCGAGCAGCGGCTGTTCCGCAACGCTCGTGAGGGCATGTACGAATACCGCTTCGACAACGTCCCGAACGGCACGTACACCGTGGAGCTCGGCTTCGCGGAGCTGTCCTCGACGAAGCCGAACAAGCGCGTCTTCGACGTCCTGGCCGAGGGCACGCAGGTCCTGCCGTCGCTGGACATCTCGCTGGAGGCGGGCACGTACACGGCCCTGACCCGGACGTACACCGTCACGGTCACGGACGGGGTGCTCAACGTCCGCTTCGTCGCGCACGGGGGCTACGGCAAGCCGTTGCTGAACTCCCTGCGGGTGACGGACCGCCCCGACAAGAGCCAGCCCTAGCGGGCAGGGCCCGGCCCCGGCGGGCCGGCGGGCAACAGGGGGGGCGGGGCGCCGTGGGCGCCCCGCCCCTTCCCGTGTCACCGCAGGAAGGGCCGGTCGCGGTCCGCGACGGTGTGCAGCGGGGCCGCGGCGCGCAGGACGACGTCGAGGACGCGCTGCGGATCGCACGTGTACATGCCGCTGGCCCAGGCGGCGTTGGCCTCGATCACGGACCAGCGGCCGTCCGCGACGCCGACGTCGACGACGATCGCGGACGGGAGGGTGGCGAACGGCAGCCGCTCGGCGAAGGCCACCGCCTCGGGAGCCGCCGGGCCGAGGCTCAGGCGGCCGTCCTCGGCGTAGCGGCTCGCGGTGTGCACGGCGCCGTCGAGGAGGTACGTCCGGTACTCGGCCGTGAAGCGCGCGACATCGCTGACCAGCACCTCGGTCTCCGGGTCCACGGCGTCCGGGCCGGGGAGGCGGGAGCCGTCGGCGTAGACCAGGGCCGGGATCGACTTGTCGTTCGGCGACTTCACGAAGACGGGCCGGCGCAGAGCGTAGGCCTCGCGGATCGGGACCAGGCGGACCTCCCGCCCGGTGAACTCCTGCGGCAGCCGCGCCAGCCAGTCGGCCGGAGCCTCCAGCAGCCCGATCCCGAGCCGCGGGGCCACGACATCGGCGAAGGCCGGACCGGCGTGCAGATGCCGTGCCCGCAGCCCGTCGGGCACGGCGAAGGTCTCCAGCCGTACGGTGTCCAGCCCGCGCGCGTGGGCGGCGTCCCGGAGCCGGGCGGCGGAGTCGGTGATACGGGGCGGCAGGATCAAGGTCACGGCCAGACCCTGCCAGTCGCCCTGCCGAACAGCACCCGGTTTTCGTCCGCCGGGCCCCGGGCCCCGGGCCCCCGGCCCCCGGCCAGCGGGCGGCACGTGGCAGGCGGCGTGCGGCTGGCATTCGGGTGGCCCCGGGACGAATCCGCGCCGACTTCGTGGCGACGCGCTCGCGAGGGCGGTCGGCGGGTGGCTAGCGTGGGGAACCATGACGCTCCAGAGCGACCATGCCGATGCGGCCGAGCCGACCGACACAGCCGGGGGAGCCGACGTGGCCGACGCGGCCAAGACAGCCGGCCGTGCCGGGCGGGCCGGCGTGGGCCGTGCGGCCGAGGGGGGCGGCGTGGGCCATGCGCCCGACGTGGGCGGGGTGGCCGATGCGGCCGGGGCGGCGGACCTGGCCGGCCCTGACGATGCGGTCGACGTGGCCGAGCGGGTTCGGAGCGTGGTGCGGGAGGCGGATCCTGATGCGGTGTGGGCCTTCGGGGGGCCGGCAGGGGCTCACGGCGGCACGGTGGGCGAGGGCGAAGCCCTCGACGTCGGCGGGCTGGTTCCCGTGCTCGCCCTGTGGCCCGTGATCGGCAGCCTCGTCGCCGAGCAGGAGCTGCGGCTGCACACCCCCCTCGCGGCGTACGGGGTCGAAGCCGAATCCGGCATCACCGCACACCACCTGCTCAGCCATTCCACGGGCCCCGCGGCGCACGCCGCCCTCACCCGTCTCGCCGAGCACCTCACCGGCGGCCCCCTCGCCGAGCTCGCCGCCACCCGCATCTGGCAGCCCCTCGGCATGACCGGCACCCTCTTCGCCGACGGCACCCTGCGCGCGCCCCTGGCCGACCTCGGCCGTTTCCTGGGCCACCTCGTCTCGCCGGCGGACCACCCGGTCACCCGCGCCTGGACCACCGAATCCCTCCGCATCCGTACGGGCGAGCTGACCCCCGCCCGCGGCCTCCTCTGGCACCCGGCCCCGCACGGCACCTGGTCGTACGGCGAAGCCCCGACGGTCTGGGTCTCCCTCCGCCACCACCGGTGGGCGGCCCTCCTCCCCACCCACCCCCCGGGCCCCCTCCGCCAGACCTTCCGCGACGCGGTGTTCGCGCCAACTCCCCATTCTTGAGGGCGCATTGACCTGGCAGGGGGAGTGGGGCGGAGTGCGGAGAACGCGACAGAAGGCCGCGACCGGCCCGGCCCGCAGTCCCCCTGGGACGAGATCGTGCCCGGCCTCCGGATGGGCGGGCACTACTGGACCGATCCCGCCGGGGAGTTTCGTCCCGTCGTGGTCGGCTCCGCGTTCGACCTGGTGATCAGCCTCCACGCGCTGTCCGGGCACGGCCCCGACCCGCAGGTGGAACACCTCGTCGCGCAGATGCCCGACGGCCCGCTGACCGCCGCGGAGCTGCGCGAGGTGCAGGGGCTCGCCCGTTCGTGTGGGGCGGCGCTCGAGAGTGGGCTCAGCATCCTCGTGCGCTGCCCTTCCGGGTACAACGGGTCGGGGCTCGTCGTTGCGCAGGTGCTCGTCGAACGGGGGCCGGCGGTCGGCGAGGCCGTGGCGCTCGTGCGGCGGCGGCGGTCGGTCCGGGCGCTGAGCAACGACTCCTTCACCTCGTACCTCTCCACCGGGCTCGACGTCGCCGCGCTGCTCGTGGGGCCGGACCCGGTCGGGTAGTGCTCGGGGCGCGGTCGCCGCGAGGCCGACGTACGGTGAGCTCGATGTCACCGACCGTTGGTTTCCGGCTGCGCGCGGAGGTACACGAATGCGCACGCTTCACGAGGCCGCCCTCGACGTGCTGCGCGTACGGCGTCGGCGCCCGCCGGAGGACCCCGCCGCCCGGAAAGGCCGCTCCGCGTGGCCTCCGGCGGCCCGATCCCGGGGAGGTGGTGCAGCCGTGACCGGTCCCCGTACGACCCAGCCGGCCGTTTCCCGCGGACAGCGGGCGCAGGCCGGGCGCGCCGGGTCCGTCCGCTTCGTCGCCGGGCGCGCCCTCCCGCTCTTCGTCCGCGGCTCGGGCGGCGCCCGCCCGGCCTTCTCCGCGGACACGCTGCGCGCCCTGCGGGCCCGCCACGGCGGGGCGCCCGTCCTCGTCCGCGGGCTGTCCGGGGCCGTACTCGTCCTGCTGGACCGGCAGGAACTGCGGCAGTTCTACGAAGCCGAAGCCCACGCCCACCCCCAAGCCCAAGCCCAAGCTTGCGCTGAAGCCGAAGCCGCCGCGCTGTCGCCCGGCGCCGGCGAGATCCGCCCCTGCGGAGCCGTCCGCGGCATCATCGCCGAGGAGGCCCGGCACCTGACCGCCGCCGCCACCCTCGACCTGGCCCGAGCCCGGCACACCGTGGCCCGCGTCGCCCGGCGCATCGTCCTCGGCGACGCCGCGGCCGCGGGGGACGAGCAACTCACCGGACTCCTCGGCCGGCTGCGCCGACGCGGCCGGGAGCGCGCCGGGGCGGCCGACGGGCACGCCCGGCTCGGCCGGGCCGGCGCGTACGCCGACCGGGAGGAGCGGGCCCTGCGGGCCATGGACTGCATCCCCGCCACCCTCCTGCGCACCCTGCTCCTGCTCGCCGCCCATCCCGCGGAGCACGACGCGGCGGCCGCCGAAGCCGCCGGACCAGCGGCCCCGGGGGAGCTGCCCCGGCTGCGCGCCTGCGTACGGGAGTGCCTGCGCCTGTACCCGGCGGTGCCCGACCTGATCCGGGTCACCCGCACCGAGACCGAGTGGCGGGGCGTGCGCCACCCGGCCGGCACCTCCGTCCTGCTGCCCGCCCACTTCCACCAGCGCGACCCGGAACACGTGCCCGCCGCGCACGTCTTCGTACCGGGCCGCTGGAAGACCCCCGGCGCGGACGAGGACATCCGGATGGCCCCGTTCGGCCACGGCCCGGGCCGCTGCCCGGGCGACGGGCTGGGCCTGCTGATCACCACCGCGCTGTGCGCGGAGGTCCTGCGCCGGCGCCGCATCACGGGCACCCGGCCGGTGCTCGACCCGCCCGGACCGCTGCCCGTGGCGCTGGACCCGCGCGGCATCCGGCTCACCCTCACCCGCCGCTGACGCCACCCCGCCCACCGACATCCCGCGAGGATTCCATGTCCGACGCCGCGACCTCCGCGCCCACCGACCCGGACGCCGAGCTGCTCGACGCCCTGTGCCGCGAGCTCGCCGAGGCCGCCGACGCCGTCGGCGAAGCCGCCCGGCATGCCTCCGAACTGGCCCTCGGCCCCCGTCTCCCGGCCGCCGCCCTGGGCCGCCGCCGGGCCCGTGCCCGTGCCCGCTCGCGGCTCGGCTGGCGCACCCTGCTGCGTACGCTCACCGATCCGGCGGGCCTCGGCTGGGCCCCGCGCGGCCGGGGTGTCGCGCGGGCCGGCTGGTTCGCCGGGATCCTCACCGGCCGCGAGAGCCTCGCCGTCAGCCTCGCCGTCTGCGGTCTCAAGGCGCGGATCCGGGTGACGAGCGCGGGCCGCCCCGATCTGCTGGACGACCCCGACTGCGCGGCGATCCTGCGCGCCGTGGACGAGGACCGGCAGGCGGCGGCCGTCCGCGTGTTCCGCCGGCTCGTGCGGGACCGGGGCGCGGAGCGGGCGTTCGCGCTGCTGTCGCCGTCCTTCGCCGACCTGTTCGCCTGGAACGCCCTGACCGACGTGAACCCCTTCAACGACCACGCCGGCTGGCAGGTGGCGACCGGCCGCGCCGTGCCCGCCGAACCGCTGCTCGGACTCGGTGCCGCCGTACGGGCGTTCCTCGACCGGGACCGCGACCGGGACCGAGACCGCGACCGAGACCGCGGTCAGGGCCGACGCCCCGCCCCCGGCCCGGCCGGTCCGCACCAAGGCTGCGTCCACACCATCGGCCTCATCGGAACCGGCGGCATCCTCCTCGTCCAGCCCTGGCGCAACCGGTGAGCCCCGCCACCCGCCTGCGGTCCGGGCCGCCGGATCCGGCCGACGGCCTGCGCAGCCACTCCGCCGCCCTGCGCGGCCACGCGCTCCGGCTGCGCGCGGCAGCCGAAGCACTGGACTGGCAGGGCCCGCAGGGCGACGCGTTCCGCGCCGAGGTCGCCGCCCTGGCCGATCGCTGCGCCACCGCCGCGAACGGCCTCGCCGTGGCCGCCGCGCAGCTACAGGACGAGTGACAGCAGCAGGACGAAGCCCAGGCCGACCACCGAGATGATGGTCTCCATCACCGACCAGGTCTTGATCGTCTGGCCGACGGTCATCCCGAAGTACTCCTTGACCAGCCAGAACCCGGCGTCGTTGACGTGGCTGAAGAACAGCGAGCCCGACCCGATCGCCAGCACCAGCAGTGCCGTCTGGGTGGTCGACATGCCCGCGGCCAGCGGAGCCACCAGCCCCGCCGCCGAGATCGTGGCGACCGTCGCCGAGCCCGTGGCCAGGCGGATGGCCACCGCGATCAGCCAGGCCAGCAGCAGGGCCGGTATCGACCACTCCTTCGACAGCTCCAGGATCATCCGGCCGACGCCCGCGTCGATCAGCGTCTGCTTGAAGCCCCCGCCCGCGCCCACGATGAGCAGGATGCCCGCGATCGGCGCCAGCGACTTCTCCACCGTCGTCGAAAGCCGATCCTTCGTGAACCCGGCCGCCCGGCCGAGGGTGAACATGCCCACCAGCACCGCCGCGAGCAGCGCGATCAGCGGAGACCCTGCGACGTCCGTGACCCGCTGCAGTCCGTTCTCGGGATCGTCGACAACGATGTCCACCAGCGCCTTGATCAGCATCAGCGCCACCGGCAGCAGCACGGTGAACACCGTCGCGCCGAACCGGGGGCGGTGCTCGAGCTCCGCCGACGGCCGCTGCGGGATCATGTGCTCGGGCGCCGGGATGTCCACCCAGCGGGCCGCGTACTTCGAGAACAGCGGCCCGGCGATGATCACCGTCGGGATCGCCACCAGCACGCCGAGGGCGAGCGTGACCCCGAGGTTCGCGTGCAGCGCGTCGACGGCGACGAGCGGGCCGGGGTGCGGCGGGATCAGCCCGTGCATCACGGACAGGCCGGCCAGCGCCGGGATGCCGATCCGCATCAGCGAGTAGTTGCCGCGCTTGGCCACCAGCAGCACCACCGGGATCAGCAGCACGATGCCGACCTCGAAGAAGAGCGGCAGCCCGATCACCGAGGCGATCAGGACCATGGCCCACGGCATCGCCCGGCCCTTGGCCTTGGCGAGGATGGTGTCGACGATCTCGTCCGCGCCGCCCGAGTCCGCGAGCAGCCTGCCCAGGATCGCGCCGAGCGCGATCAGTACGCCGACCCCCGCGACCGTGGCGCCGAGTCCGGCGGTGAAGCTGGCGATGGTCTTGTCCAGCGGGGCGCCCGCGAACACCCCGAGGGCGAGCGAGCCGATCGTCAACGCCAGGAAGGCGTGCAGTTTGAGGCGGGTGATCAGCAGGACGATGACGGCGATTCCCGCGAGCACGGCCACGCCCAACTGGGCGTTGCCGGCCGAGGTGATCGGGGCGGGCGCGGCCGCCGCGAGTATCTCGACGCTGAGACCTGTCACGGTGGGGTTCCTCAGTTTTCTCGGGAGGGAGCGTCGGGCGGGCACGTGCCGGGCAGCGAGGACAGCGCGGCCAGGGCCCGTTCGGTGATCTCCTCGGGTGATCCGGACACTTCGACGACGACGCCGACTTCGTCCTGCTGGAGCGGCTCCAGCGTGGCGAACTGCGAATCGAGCAGTGCAGCCGGCATGAAATGGCCCGTGCGGGCAGCCATCCGCTGCTCGATCAGCGAGCGTTCTCCGGCGAGGTGCACGAACACCGCGTCGGGCGCGGCGCTGCGCAGCCGGTCGCGGTACGCGCGCTTGAGCGCCGACGAGGCCAGCACCGCGCCCCGCCCCGCGGGCCGGGCGCGGATCCACTCGCCGATGGCGTCCAGCCAGGGCCACCGGTCGGCGTCGTCCAGCGGAATCCCGGCGGACATCTTGGCGACGTTGGCCGCCGGGTGGAAGGCGTCGCCCTCCACGTACGGGAGGCCGAGCGCGTCCGCGAGCATCCTGCCCACGGTCGTCTTGCCCGTGCCGGCCACGCCCATCACCACCAGCACGCGCTGGGTGCCGCTCACGTCGTACCTCGCTGTCTTCGTCGACATCGGTTCGTGCGCCCTCACTGAAGCCCATTAAGTAGTACTTATTCAAGAGTCTCGCGGTAAACGTCACATCTTTGGTGCACCGAGGCGTGACCGTACGCTTACGCCATGACCACTGAAGGCCAGGGACTCCACTCCCACGTGCTGGACACCCTCGGCCTGGCGATCACGGCGGGCGAGCACCCGCCCGGCAGCGTCCTGCGCACCGACGAGATCGCCGAACGCTTCGACGCCTCGCGCACCGTGGTCCGCGAGGTCGTCCGCGTGCTGGAGTCCATGCAACTGGTCGAGTCCCGCCGCCGGGTCGGCGTCACCGTGCGCCCGGCCGAGGAGTGGAACGTCTACGACCCGCGCGTCATCCGCTGGCGGCTCGCCGGCACGGACCGTCCCCGCCAGCTGCGCTCCCTGACCGTGCTGCGCTCCGCGATCGAGCCGGTCGCGGCCGGGCTCGCCGCCTCCCGGGCCACCCCCGACCAGTGCGCCGCGCTCACGGAGGCCGCCCTCGGCATGGTCCGCACCTCGCGCGGCCACCAGCTCGACGGCTACCTGCACCACGACGTCGCTTTCCACCGGATCGTGCTGAACGCCTCCGGCAACGAGATGTTCGCCCGGCTCGGCGATGTCGTCGCCGAGGTCCTGACCGGCCGTACGCAGCACGCGGTGATGTTCCACGACCCCGACCCGGCCGCCGTCACCCTGCACGTCCAGGTCGCCGAAGCCGTACGGGAGGGCGACGCGGCCCGCGCGGAGGCACTGACCCGGCAGATCGCGGTGGGCGCCCTGGAGGAACTCGACGTCCTCGCCCCGGCGCCCACCTCTCCCTGACGACACCTCCTAAGGCGCCTTCTCGAAGCCCGCGAAGTAGGCGGCGGCCATGTCCTGTTCGGCGTGGCCGGCGGCCGCCGCGCGGTGGAGGCGGGCCGCGGCGGCCCGGGCCAGGTCGACGGCCACGCCCGCCCGGTCCGCCGCCTCCGCGATCAGACCGGTGTCCTTCTCGGCGCCGTGCACCGTGAAGCTCGGGGCGAACTCCCGTTCCAGGACGGCCTTCATCTTCGCCTGGAGGTACGGGTTGTCCATCGGGCCGCCGGTCACCGCCTGCGCGAAGAGGCCCGGCTCCACCCCCAGCCCCTCCGCCAGCGCGAGGGCCTCGCCGACCGCCGCCGTCACGGTGATCGCGTACCCGACCGTCGTCAGCTTCAGGCGGGTCGCCGCTCCCACCTCCTCCCCGGCGCGGAGCGTCTTGGCGCCCACCGCGGCGAACACCGGCTCGAGCCGCGGATCGGCCGGTCCGGAGGCCAGTACCACCAGCGTCCCGGCCTCCGCGGGCTGCCGGGTCCCCTGCACCGGGGCGTCCACGAACACCAGGCCGTGCTCCCGGGCGAAGCCGGCCAGCTCCTCGAGCGCGACCACGCCGACCGTGCTCATCTGCGCCCACACCTGCCCGGCGCGCAGCCCCGGCACGGCTGCGGCCATCGCCTGCGCCACCGCCGCGCCGTCCGTCAGCACGGTCAGCACCACGCCGGCCCCGGCGACCGCCTCGGCCGGGCTGTCCGCGACGACTGCCCCTTCGGCGGCCAGCGGCTCGGCCTTCTCCCGGGTCCGGTTCCACACCCGCAGCCCGAGCCCGGCCCGCAGCAGGTTCCGGGCCATCCCCGAGCCCATGATCCCGGTCCCCAGCAGTGCGACAGTCTCCACGGCGTCACTTCCCTTCCGGATGCGTCCAGTTGCCCGTCCAGTCTGGATGCCGTGCGCCACCGGTGGGTCACCCCACGCCCGGGGTCTCCCGGGCCCGGAGCGCGATCACCTCGCCCGGGGCCGTCCGCCCGCCGGGGCGGGCAGGGCGACGGGCATGACCAGCGTCGTGAAGCTGCCCTGGTCGGCGGAGCGGACCAGGACCGGCCGGGCGGGCGCCGAGGAGATCTCCAGCAGGACGTCCGGCCCGACGGCGGCCTCCAGCGCCGGCGACAGCACCGCCGGGTCGAAGCCGATCCGCACCGGCTCGGCCTCCTCGCGTACGGCGGCCAGCCGGGCGGCGCGGGCGCCGCTGTCCGGCCGGGACACGCGCAGCAGGTCGCGGCCCAGCTCCACGGCGACGGCCGGGACATCGGACCCGCACGTGTCCAGGGCGGCGATCAGCGCGGCCCGGTCCACGACCACCCGGTGGGCGGGACCGTCGAGGGCCGCCAGCATCTCCCGGTACGCGGGGAACGCGCCGTCGGCCGGGACCACCTCGCGGGAGCCGCCCGGATGCCGGACCGTCAGCGGGATCCGGGCCCCCTCGGGGCCGGCGGTCACCGTCACCTCGGCGGCCCGGGCCGCCCACGCCCCCAGCGCGACCAGGGCGTCCGCCTCGATCAGGAACCGGCCCGGCGGCCCGGTCAGGGCCGAGGGCCGCAGCGTACGCAGGGCGAAGCGGTGGCGGTCGGTGGCCACGAAGCGGACCTCGTCCTCCTCGAACTCCACCAGCACACAGCCCAGGACGGGATGTCCGGGATCCCGCCCGGCGGCCGGGGCCACCTGCCGGGCGGCGCTCGCCAACTCGGCTCCGCCGAGCGTGAACTCGGTGACCGCCGGCCCGCCGGGCAGCCCGCCCAGCACCGCCCCGATCGCCGCGTCGGCGGCCCGCCCGCGCTCCCGGACCGCAGCCCGGTGCCGCTCGAGTACCTCCCGGGCCCCCTCGGCCGGCCCGTCGAGCACGGCGACCACGTCGGCCAGCGCCAGCCCGGCGGCGCGCAGATCGCGCAGCAGCACGGCCCGGGGCTCCTGTGCGGCGGTGTAATGGCGGTAGCCGGTCGCCGGGTCCACGTGGGCGGGCAGCAGCACGCGGCAGTCGTCGTAGAAGCGCAGGGCGCTGGGCGCGAGTCCGACCCTTCGGGCGAACGCGCTGATGGTCATCAGATCGGGCGGGGTGTCGCCGGTGTCGTCCATGACGGCGATTGTCGACTTTCATCCCGCTTGAAGGTCAACTCACCGCCGGAGCCCCCTAGCCCTCGGCTGCCGCAGCCTTGCGCGGGGTCGTCTGCTGCACCGCCCAACCGTTGCCGTCGGGGTCGGAGAAGTAGACGAACGAGCCCCACGGCATGTCCTGGATCTCCGTCACCTCGATGCCGCGGCCGCGCAGGTCCTCGTACGCCGCCTCGATGTCGCCGACGACGACCTGCATGTTGTCCAGCGAGCCCGGGGCCATCCGGGTGAGCCCCTTGCCCAGGGCGATCGAGCAGGCCGACCCCGGCGGGGTCAGCTGCACGAAGCGGATGTCCTCGCTCACGGTGACGTCGTGATCGGCGTGGAAGCCGATCCGCTCGTAGAAGGCCTTGGCCCGGTCGACGTCGGTGACGGGCACGGCGACCAGTTCCAGCTTGATGTCCATCGGTGCTCCACGTGCTCCACGGTCGGTGGTCGGCAGCGGCCCGCCGCATGAGGGCCTCCCGGCATCATGCTCCCGCTGCCGGTACGGCGCCGCCCGGGGCGGCATCCGCCGCGGCGAACTGGGTCCGGTACAGCTCCTCGTAGCGCCCGCCCGCGGCCAGCAGCTCCGGGTGCGTCCCGCGCTCCACGATCCGGCCGTCCTCGACGACCAGGATCAGATCGGCCGCCTGTACGGTCGACAGGCGGTGCGCGATGACCACCGCGGTCCGGCCCGCCAGGGCCTCGCCCAGCGCCTCCTGCACCGCCGCCTCCGAGGTGGAGTCCAGGTGCGCCGTGGCCTCGTCCAGGATCACCACCCGCTGCCGGGCCAGCAGCAGCCGGGCGATGGTCAGCCGCTGCCGCTCACCTCCCGAGAGGCGGTAGCCGCGCTCGCCGACCACCGTGTCCAGGCCGTCCGGGAGCGAGGCGACGAGCCCGTCCAGCCGCGAGCGCCGCAGAGCCTCCCAGATCTCGTCCTCGCCCGCATCCGGCCGGGCCAGCAGCAGGTTGGACCGCACCGACTCGTGGAACAGGTGCCCGTCCTGGGTGACCATGCCGAGCGTCTCCCGGATGGAGTCGGCCTTGAGGTCCCGTACGTCGACCCCGCCCAGGCGGACGGCGCCCGCATCGGCGTCGTACAGCCGCGGCAGCAGCTGCGCGATGGTCGACTTGCCCGCGCCGGACGAGCCGACCAGGGCGATCATCTGCCCCGGCTCGGCGCGGAACGACACCTCGTGCAGGACCTGCGTACCGCCCCGGGCGTCGAGGACCGCGACCTCCTCCAACGAGGCGAGCGAGACCTTGTCGGGGGAGGGGTAGCCGAAGGAGACCCGGTCGAACTCCACGGCAACCGGCCCCTCCGGCACACGGCGGGCGTCCGGCTTCTGGGCGATCAGCGGCTTCAGGTCGAGGATTTCGAAGACCCGCTCGAAGCTCACCAGGGCGCTCATCACCTCGACGCGGGCCCCGGCGAGCGAGGTCAGCGGGGCGTACAGCCGGGTCAGGAGCAGGGCGAGGGCAACGACGTTCCCGGCATCCAGGGTCCCGCGCAGGGCGTAGTACCCGCCCAGCCCGTAGACGAGCGCGAGCGCCAGGGCCGAGACCAGGGTGAGCGCGGTGATGAACGCCGACTGGGCCATCGCCGTACGGATCCCGATGTCCCGTACGCGCGCCGCCCGCGCCGCGAACTCCGCGGACTCGTCGGCGGGGCGCCCGAACAGTTTGACGAGGGTGGCGCCCGGCGCGGAGAAACGCTCCGTCATCTGCGTGCCCATCGCCGCGTTCAGCGCCGACGCCTCCCGCTGCATGGCGGCCATCCGCGTACCCATCCGGCGCGCCGGCAGCACGAACACCGGCAGCAGCACGAGGGCGAGCAGGGTGATCTGCCAGGAGATGCTCAGCATCACGGCCAGCGTCAGCAGCAGGGTCACCGTGTTGGCGACCACCCCGGACAGGGTGTTGCTGAACGCCCGCTGGGCGCCGATCACGTCGTTGTTGAGCCGGCTGACCAGAGCCCCGGTCCGGGTCCGGGTGAAGAAGGCCACCGGCATCCGCTGCACGTGGTCGAAGACGGCCGTCCGCAGGTCCAGGATCAGCCCCTCCCCGAGCGTGGCCGACAACTTGCGGGTGAGCAGCCCGAGCCCCGCCTCCGCGACCGCGATCACCGCGATGAGCAGGGCGAGCCGGGTGACCGCACCGCTGTCCCGGCCGTCCACGATGGCGGTGACCACCCGGCTCGCGAGGACCGGGGTGGCCACCGCGAGCAGCGCGGTCACCACGCTGAGCAGCAGGAACAGGGTGAGCCCGCGGCGGTGCGGGCGGGCGAATACGGCGACGCGGCGCAGGCTCGCCCGGGAGAGCGGGCGCCGGTCCTGCTGGGCGTTCATCGCGCTGTGCAGCGATGTCCAGGCGGTGACTTCCATGTCCATGAGGGGAACGCTAGGACCTCAACCAAACTTGAGGTCAACCTTTTGGCCTGATCGGTACCGAACTCCCGCTCGTACGAGGGATGTTCACACTTCCTGCCCACTGTCGGCGGCGGGTGCCATCATCGGGGGATGACGCAGGGATCGACGCAGGAACCAGGGTCCGACCGCTCCGGCCGGGCCACCGCCGACACCGTCCTGCACCTCTTCGAGCAGCAGGCACGGGACGCACCGCAGGCATACGCCGTCATCGCCGGCGCGGACAGCCTCACCTACGGACAACTAGACGCCCGTGCCAACCAGTTGGCGCACCATCTGATAGCCGGCGGGCTGCCGCCCGGCGCCGTCGTGGCCCTCGGGACCGCCAGACGGCCCGAACTGGTCGTCGCCCTCCTCGCCGTCCTCAAGGCCGGCGGGGTCTACACGGTCATCGACGTCGAGGTCCCGCTCACCGGGCAGCGGCAGCTCTCCGCCGCCACGCCGTACGTCCTGCTCACCCACGCCGCGGACCACGCCCGGCTCGACGACGGCAACGGCCTGCGGGTGATCCGCCTCGACGCGGAGGCGTCCGCGATCACCGGGCGGCCCACCGAACCCCCCGAGCGGCCCGCGCCCGGCACGACGGCCGCAGCCGCCGTCCTGTTCACGGGAGCGACGGCGCCGCGTGCCGTGCCCGTCGGCCACGCCCGGCTGCTCGCCGCCCATGAGGGCTGGGCCGAGGTCATCCGGCCGGTCCCCGAGGACCGCCACCTGATCACCGCCGGACCGGACGTCACCGCCTTCGCCGCCGGCTGGACCCGGGCCCTGTGCTCGGGCGGCGCCCTCGTCGTGCCGGAGCGCGGGCCCTGGACGCCCGAGACGATCCGCCGGGCCGTCGACACCGAGCAGGTCAGTGTGGTGCACACCGACCCGGCCGGCGCCGCCCGGCTGCTCCTGCACGACGTGAGCGCCGCCGGATCCCGCTCCTCCGCCGGCGCGGCACGTCGGCGCCGCGACCCCGACCCGGCCCTGCGGTCGCTGCGGCTGGTCTCGGTCTCCGGGGACCGGCTCTTCCTCGACGAGCAGGCCGCCTTGCAGCGCACGCTCCGCCCCGGCGCCCGGCTGCTCAACGTCTACGGACCCACCGACACCGCGGGCGTCGGCGCCTGGTTCGAACTGCCGCAGCTGCCCCGCCCGTTGGACGACCCCGAGCAGATCGCCCTGATCGGCACCCCCTTCCCCGGCTGCCGCCTGGACCTCCGCGACGGGGAGATCCGGCTCACCCCGCCCGACGGCGGCGACGCGATCCCCACCGGCGACCGCGCGGAAATCCGCCCGGACGGGCTGCTGGAGTTCCGCGGCCGCATCCGGGACCAGGTCACCGTGGCCGGTGCGGTGCTCCACCCGCACGCCGTCGAATCCGTCATCCGGACCCACCCGGCCATCGGTTCAGCGCTCGTGGCCAAGGTCCTCGACAGCGGCGGTACGAGCCGGCTGGTCGCCTACGTGGCCCCGCCCGCCGACGGGCACTCCTGGCCCCCGGGCGCCGACCTGCCGGACAGCGGTGAGCTCCGTGCCCACCTCACCGGGAAGGTGCTCCCGACGCGGACCCCGAGCGCCGTGGTCCGGCTGCGCACCCTGCCCCGCAACCGCGCGGGCCAGGAGAACCGGGAGGCCCTGGCGAAGCCCGTGCTCCCGGCGAAGCCGGGCGAGGGGGGCTCCGGAAAGTACACCGCCGCCGGCAGCGGCAGCCTCACCGTGTTCGGAATCGTCGGTTTCGGCGTTCCGTTCCTGGCCGGCACCGGCATGGTCTTCTTCGTCCTCTCGAAGATCTTCTGGCCGGGCGCGACCGACCTGAGCGGCGTGCCCTACCCGTGGGCGTTGCTCTTCTTCGTGCTCTACCTGTTCGAGGGAGCCGCGTTCGCCACCGGGCTGATCTTCCTCTTCGCCGGCCGCAGGATGATGACGCTCCACGACCCGGGCGCGAGCCCCGGCGCCACCGCGGTCGCGCACCTGGCGGTGGTCTACCTGCTCATGGCCTGGTGGCCGCAGGACAACTTCTACCGGCTCGCGGCCAAGCAGGATTGGCCGGTCCAGGCCGCGCTCGTCTACGTCTTCAACATCCCGCTGATGATCGCGGCCGTCGTCATCGCCCTCTACGTCACCGTGAAACGGCCTTCGCCGTTCGACCTCGACGAGGCCGACGACACCCGCTAGGGCTCCACCACGACCCGCTGATCCTCGGCGAACGCCGCCCCCACCGCGAGCGCCTGCGCCCGTACCAGTGCTTCGGCCGCGTCCAGCACCTCACGGCTGTGCGCGGCCACGAACACGCCCAGCCAGGGTGCAGGGTCGAAGGCACCGGTCGGGATGGCAGGGAGGAAGACGGCCCCGAGCTCCGCGCAGCCCCGCTCCAGCGTCTCGCACAGCTCCTCCAGCGCGGCCCCGGGCAGCCTGGCCCCCAGCTCCACCCGGTCCACGATCCGTACGAGATGGCCCGCGCCCCGCAGTGCGTCGAGCCGGGCCGCCACCGTGAAGGCGACGGACGGCCCGGTGAGCCGCAGGTTCGTCTCCGTCGGCGCCAGCCGCCCCGCACCGTCGGCGACGAAGTCCACGTCGAACCAGCCCCGGTAGCCGGCGGACGCCAGCTCCCGGCCCACCGCCTCGCCGAAGGCGAGCAGCGGCTTCTCCGCCCACGCGGGCACCACCCCGGGGCCCACCGTGGCACCGCGGTAACCGGTGCCCGCCACGTCCATCACCGCGCCGCCGACCTCGTGCACCCGGCCCGTCCCGTCCACGAACCCGTCGTAGGTCAGGTCGCGCGGTGCGCCGGGCTCCGTCGGGCCGGCCACGTACTCCTCCACCAGCAGCGGCCCGCGCGGGAGGGCGCGCAGCACCGCGCGGGCGCCGCCCGCCGCCCGGACCCGGTCGGGCGTCACCACGGTGGTGCCCGAGCCGCCGACACCGTGCTCCGATTTGAGAACGGTGCTCTCGCCCGCCTCGGCCCGGGTGGTCAGCAGCCGCGCCGCCGCCCGCCGGTTGGCAGCCCGCCACTGGGCGGGGAGGACGATCCGGGGATGCCCGCCGCCCGCCAGGATCCGCGCGAACAGCCCGTGCGCCGCCGACTTCGACTCGTACCGCAGCTCGCGCGGCCGCCACGGCTGCCCGGTCAGCCGCGCGAACGCCTCCGTCCGGCCCCACGGTACGAGCGGCAGCCCGGCCGCGGTCAGCCGCCCGGCCAGCGCGGGGCGGGCCCGTACGGCATCCGACAGTCCGCAACCCCCGTCCACCAGGCCGTCGTACACCTCCACCTCCTCCCATTCCAGGACGCGGCAGACCCGTTCGATCCAGCCCCGCGGGGCCGCCCCGGGCAGCACCAGCGCCCGCGGCCACGGGCTGTAGAACGCGGCCAGGCAGGCGTAGTGGTGCGCCGCCCGCTGTTCGCGGTCCAGGGAGGCGTCGGCGAACTGGGCGTTGTACTCGGCGACATTGCCGAGCTGCACGGCCGGTCGGCCCCCGGTCCAGGCCCGTGCCCAGTCGGCGAGCGGCGCGGGCGCCGCCTCGAACCGCACCAGGCCGGCGGGCACGTCCTCGTCGCCCGGCCGGCCGGGCGACGGTGCAGTCAGCGCGCCCATCGCCCGGTAGAACCCCGCCGCATGCGGATCGGCGTCGATCAGCAGTCTGCGGAACCCCAGTTCGGCGGCCCGGCGCAGCGCATCCCGGTACAGCCGCCGTCCCACGCCCCGCCCGATGGCTTCCGGCTCCACGAACAGCAGCCCCAGCCTGGCCACCGGCGCCGTGCCCTCCAGGGAGGCGAGCCCCAGCACCCGCCCCCCGGACGCTTCTTCGGCCACCACGATCCGGCGGTCCGCCACCTCCCCGGCCCGGATCCGCAGTTCGTGCGCGAACGAGGCCAGGAACTCCGCGTCGTACCCCCAGTGCGCTTTGGAACGCAGGACCAGCGCGGTGAGCGCCTCCGCCTCACCGGCCCCCGCCGTTCTGAGCTTTACCATTCCCTGACCTCCCCATGGTCCGCCGCACGACCGTGCGATAGATTTCGGCCACCCTGACGGCAGGTGCGCGTCAGGTACGGCAGGACCTTCCTACCCCCGCGGAGAACGGCTTCTCAATGAGCGACATCATCAACGGACTTGGCCGCACGAGCGCCTTCGGTGCCCTCGGCCTGGTGCTGCTGATCCTCGGTATCGTCCTGGTGGACGTGCTGACGCCCGGGAAGCTCCCCAAGCAGATCTGGGAGGAACGCAACCGGAATGCGGCCGTCATGCTGAGCTCCGCGCTCCTCGGCGTCGGCGGGATCGTCTTCACCTCGATCTGGACCACGTACGACGACTTCGGCAAGGGCCTGCTGTCCACCGCAGCCTTCGGCCTGCTCGGCCTGATCCTGATGGGCGTGGCCTTCCTCGTGCTGGACTGGGTGACCCCCGGCAAGCTCGGCGCCATAGTCGTCGACCCGGATCCGCACCCGGCGGTCTGGGTCACGGCCTGCTGCAACCTGGCGGTGGCCGCCATCGTCGCGGCGTCGATCGCCTGACCTGCTTCCCAGCCACGCCGAGAGCGGCGCTCCCTTCGGGGAGCGGCGCTTTCGTACGGTCACAGGGTCGTCTACGTGGCCATGGTCTTGGCATGCGGCGGGGGGCCACAGGGTGCGGTGATGCAGACCCATACGTGTTCCCCCTTGGGGATCGTCACTCTGGAGTCGTCGTTGTGGCCGTTCTTGCCGGGGTGGCCCTTGCCCTTGCCCGGCTTGGCCACGTCACCCCGGTCCTGTCCGTCCTGGGCGGTGTCGGGCTTGACGACGATCCTGCCCTCGTCACTGTCCTTGGGAGTGATCAGGAGAAGGGTGGAGACGTGGGGCTCGTCGTTGGGAAGGTGTGCGTCCGTGGAGCCGATCTCACCGTCGCTCACGACGGTGTGCGCCGTCGCCGGAGTGGCGGCGAAGGCCCCGGTGGGCAGCAGTACGGCGCCCGCAGCTGCGGCGGTCGAGGCGGCGAAGACGAAGAGACGTCGCATCCGAAAGGGGTGCGTCATGGGAATTCTCCTTGAGTGGGGTGGGCCGGTGCGGGTGGGCCACTTCGCTACGTGAGCCCATGTCCAGTAAGGCCCGGCCATCGCATCGCGTCATGCCCCTGCATCCCGTGGCTTGACGGACGGCAGCGGCCCTGCTAAATCACCCGGCAGACGCGCCTACGCCAGACCCAGTGCGAACACCGCGAACCCGGCCGCCAGCACTCCCGCGAGCGTCCGCCGCACCGCCGTCGCCCGCTTCCACGGCTCCTCGAACCGGCGCGCGTACCGGGCGATGCCCACCAGCAGCGCCGCGAACACCGGCATCCACGCCAGCCGCGCCACGATCCACCCCAGGCTGTCCGGCGCCGTCGTCAGACCCGCCAGGTCTCCCGCGAACGAAGCGGGCACGGCCGCCGCCAGCATGGCCGTCTGGTGCCAGCACAGGATCGTCATCGCGCACAGGTTGATCACGACCACCGGGGCCCACAGCGCCGGCCGGGCCAGCAGCCTCGCCAGCCGGTCCCGCAGCAGCATCGCCGCCCCCGACTGCGCCGCGGCCAGGGCCAGCACCAGCAGCGACGGCGGGTGCGAGTTGGTCCGTCCCCCGCCCGGTATCCCGACCATCGACGCCGGGTAGTGGAACACCATCAGCAGCGCCGCGAAGAGCACGGTCCCGCCCGCCAGCAGCAGCCAGGCCCCGCGCCGCCCGATCCGCCGCTCACCCCAGGACACGCCCAGCTGGTACGCGAACAGCCAGCCCGGCAGGATGTTCACCAGCGCCAGCCAGGAGGGCACGGACCCGGCGAGCGGCCCGTACCGCAGGAAGTCCACCACCGCGACCGAGGCGAGCAGTGGAGCCGCCGCCCAGCCGCCGAGCCGGTGCGCCGCCCGTACGCAGTACGGGGTCAGCGCGGTGACCACCACGTACACCCCGACGAACCACAACGGCTGGATCACCAGCGTGGCCCCCGTCCGCAGCGTGGCCTCCGGCACCCCCGCCGCGTACAGCACCGGCGCGGCCAGCGCCCACACCGCCGTGACCCCGAGCACCGGCCGCCCCAGCCGGGCGATCCGGCCCTTCAGCCAGGCCCCGGCCGACCCCGGACGGCGGTGGTACGAGAGCACCGAGGCGTAGCCGCCGACCAGGAAGAAGATGCCCAGCATCTGGAGTACCCAGCTCGCCGGCGCGAGCCCGCCGAACGCGGACAGCGGACTGGCGTTGTGCAGACCGCCCCCCGCGTCGAGGGTGAACCCGCCGAGCAGCCAGTGCCCGGTCGGCACGGCCAGCAGGGCGAGCGCGCGCAGCCCGTCGACGGCCCGGTCGCGGTGGGCGGGGGTCTGCCGCTCGATGCGGTCGGCCGTCCCCTTGAGCAGGGCCAGGGTGTTCATCGGACCTCTCCCTTCGCGATCGCGGCGAAGGCCGCCAGGGACTGGGTGCCGGGTGCGAGATAGCCGGTGTGGCCCCGTACGTCGTCGGCGGGGACCTTGCGGGCGCCGAAGGCGGCGGAGGCCGGATCGGCGCCGTGGCCGATCCCGGCGAACTCCACGTTCGGCACGTCGGCGATCCAGTCGGAGGGCCCCCGGGCCGCCCAGACGCGGGCCCCGGTGTGCAGGCCGGCCGCGTTCTCGGCGCGCATGCCGGGGGAGCCGAACACGACGATGTCGGTGGCGTCCGTGTGCCGGGCGGCAAGGCCCCCCACCACCGAGCCGTAGCTGTGGCAGAACAGCACCGGGTCGGGCGCGCCGACCGCGTCGAGCCCGGCCGTGAACCGGGCCAGCCGGTCCGCGCCCGCCTTCGCGAGCCGCCCGGAGGCCGCGTCGAGACCGACCCCGACCGGGGTGGTGTAGCCGGTCCAGGCCACCACCGCGGTGTTCTCGCCCGCCGCGGCGTGCAGCGACCGGGCCATCCCGGCCGGCCCGGTGTTCGGCGCGCGCTTCGCGTCGTACGTGGTGGCGTCGCTGTCCGAACCCGGCACGATCACCGATACGTGCGCGGCCCGCTTCAGATCCCCGAGGACCTCGACGACCTGGCCGCGCCCGCGCGGGTCGAACGCCAGGATCTGCCGCTCCGGCGAGGCGAGCGAGGCGTAGCGCGCCTCGCCGGTCGCGAGGACGGCCAGCCGGTTGGCCTCGTACCTGAGGGTGACCGGGGCTCCGTCGAGGTTGCCGACCACCAGCGGGTGGCGCCGTACGAGCTCCCGGCGCCCGGCCTCGTCCAGCCCGGCGAAGAACCGGGCCACGTCGTGCGGCGAGGCACTCGCGGGGTCGGGGAGCGAGCGGCCGGACGCGGTGTCGGCCCGCCAGGCGGCGGTACCGGGCGGCGGTCCGGTGACGGCGTGCTGGCTGTCGCCGGAGGCCCATCCCGCGGTCCCCCCGACCACGGCCACGGCCAGTGCGGCCGTGACCAGGGTCCTTCCGAAGCGGCGCATGCCCCTTCTCCTCTCCTCGTGACGAGGAGGAAGGTAGGGAGAAGGTCTCGGAGCGGACGTCGGACCGTGGAGCCAAGTGGGAAGTCATACCCCGGTAGGGGGTGGAGGAGATCCGCCGCGTGCCGGGCCGGGGCAGACGTCAGTCGGAGTCGCCCGGCCGCACCAGCCCCGCCTCGTACGCGAAGATCACGGCCTGCGCCCGGTCCCGCAGGTCCAGCTTGGCCAGCACCCGCCCGATGTGCGTCTTCACCGTCTGCTCCGCCAGCACCAGGTGCCCGGCGATCTCCTGGTTCGACAGCCCGCGCGCGATGAGCTCCAGCACCTCGGTCTCCCGCGGGGTCAGCCCGTTCAGCCGCAGCGCCGGGTCCTTGCGCGGGGCCGACCGCTGCTGGACGAAGTCCGCGATCAGCCGCCGGGTCACCGAGGGCGCCAGCAGCGCCTCGCCCGAGGCGACCACCCGGACCGCCGCGATCAGATCGGCCGGCGGCGCGTCCTTCAGCAGGAACCCGGAGGCGCCCGCGCGCAGCGCCTCGTACACGTAGTCGTCGATGTCGAAGGTGGTCAGCATCAGCACCTTCGGCCGGTGGACGACCCCCGGCGGCGGGCTGAGCAGTTCCCGGGCCGCCGTCAGCCCGTCCATCTCCGGCATGCGCACGTCCATCAGCACCACGTCGGGATGCATGGTGCGCGAGACCTGCACCCCCTGCCGCCCGTCAGGGGCCTCGCCCACCACGTCGATGTCGGCCTGCGCCGACAGCAGGGCGGCGAACCCCGCCCGCACCATGGCCTGGTCGTCGACGATGATCACACGGATGGTCAACTGGCGTCCTCGCTGGCGTCGTTCAGGGGCAGGCGGGCCGCGACCCGAAAGCCGCCGTCGGGCAGTGGGCCGGTGTCCAGGGTCCCGCCCGTCAACCGTACGCGCTCCTGCATGCCGACCAGACCGTGCCCGGTGCCCGAACTGCCCAGCTCCACCACCGCGTCCCGGGCCGCCGGCCCGTTGACGACGAGCACGAGCACATCCTCGGCGTCGTGCGTCACCGAGACCCGGGTCTCGGCGCCCGGCGCGTGCCGCACCACGTTCGCCAGGGCCTCCTGCACGATCCTGTACGCCGACAGGTCCACGGCCGGCGGCGCCGCCTGCGCCGCTCCGGCCGCGAGCGACAACTCCACCGGCTGCCCGGCCCGTACGGTCGCCTCCACCAGCTGCTGGATCCTGCCGATGCCCGGCTGCGGGGCCAGTACGCCCGTGCCGCCGGGAGCCGCGCCGTTCCCGTTCCCGTCGCTGCGCAGCACCGTCAGCAGCCGCCGCATCTCGCCCAGCGACTCGCGCGCACTGGCCGCGATCGCCGCGAACTCCTCCTGCACCGGCTCCGGCATGCCGGGCAGCCGGTACGGCGCGGAATCCGCCTGCACGGTGATCACCGACATGTGGTGGGCCACCACGTCGTGCAGCTCCCGGGCGATCCGCGCCCGTTCCTCCAGCAGGGTCCGCCGGGCCCGCTCCGCCTCGCTGATGCTCTCCTGCTCGGCGATCCGCTGCTGGGCGTCGCCGATCCCGCGCAGCGCCCCCGTCACGGCGAGGAGGCTCCCGCTCAGTACGAAGAGCAGCGCGACCGTGGTGGTCACCCCGTCGGGCTGGAAGAAGCCGAGCACCACCCCGACGGCGCCCGTCACCAGCCACACCCCGATCAGCGTCCGGATCGACTCGCGCAGCCCCAGGCAGATCATCAGCACCAGGTAGCCGACGATGGACATCGGGGTCCACGGCCAGGCGTGCCCGGCCATCTTGTCGGCGTGCGTCAGCACCACCGCCCCGACCGTGTCCGCGACCAGGATCAGGGCCCACGCGGGCAGCGGCCGCGTCACCGCCAGCAGCAGCGGGAGCGTCTGGGCCACGCCCAGCGCCCCCGCCCAGCCGCCGCCCACCTTGTAGTCGCCGGTCAGCACCGAAATGGTCGTCGGCAGCAGCGACACCACGAAGACGCCGACGACGATGTACGGCAGCATCCGCTGCCAGGCCTTCGGCGCCTGCGCGAACAGGGGTTCCGCCGCCCGGGCGGGCGTGCGCAGCACCACCGTGAACCGCATCGGCGCCCGGGCCGCCTTCGCGGGGGCCGGCGTACGGGGGCGGGCTTCGTCGCGATCGCTCATGATCGGACCAGACTAGGGGGTGTCCGTGAAGTCGTGCCGGGCGCTTTTAGGGCACCCCGTGGGGGGCCGAAGCCCTCCGGGCGGGCACGGGTAGGCTGCTCGCGGTCGATCACAGGGGGAGCCGGTACGCATGGGCACGGCAGCCGCACTCGAGAAGCTCGTGCCGGTCCTGCTGGCCTTCGGCGGCGGCGTCCTGCTCGCCCGCCGCAAGATCGTCCCGGCCGAGGCATCCAAGGCCTTCGCCGACTACGCCTTCCTCTTCGCCGTCCCCTGCTACCTCTTCGGCAACATCTACGCCAGCGACCTCGGCGCCCTCTTCAACTGGCGGGCCATCGGCGCCTACGCCGCGGCCGCCGCCCTCGCGGTGCTCGCCATCGCCTTCGCCTCGGGCGCCCACGGCGTCCGGGATCCCCGCGACGTGGCGCTGCGCGTGATGGCCGGAGTCCAGGTGAACACGGCCTACTTCGCCGTCCCGGTGTTCATCACCCTCTTCGGGACGGCCGCGCCGATCTTCCCCGTCCTGCTGTTCCAGGTCTGCGTGCTGTCCCTCGTCGTCATCTCCATCATGGAGCTGGGCCGTGCCGGCCCGGCCTCGGGCGGTCCGGGGCAGCGGCTCGTCCGGGCCGTCGGCGCCTCGCTCTCGACCCCGCTGGTGCTGGCCTGCAACGCCGGGATCCTGCTCAACCTGCTCTCGGTGCACGTCCCGGAGGTGGTCCTGGACGGGGCCGCCTTCGTCGGCGACAGCGCCTCGCCGGTCGCCCTGTTCGCCCTCGGGCTCCACCTCGGCGGCCTCGGGCTGGACATCCGGGGCACCGGCCGCGAGGAGCTGGCGCTCATCGCCTTCAAGTGCATCGGCTTCCCGCTGCTGGCCTGGGCGGTGTGCGGGCTGCTGTTCGGCGTACGGGGGGAGTGGCTGACGTACCTCGTCCTGATCGCGGCGATGCCCACCCCGCAGAACCTGTTCGTGTTCGCCCAGCGCTACGACGTCGGCGTGGACCTCTCCGCCTCGCTGGTGATCAAGAGTTCCGTGGTCTCCCTGCTGCTGCTCCCCGTCTGGCTGCAGACCGTCGCCGCCTGAGGGGCGGTCGGATCCGCCGTCCGGCCGGTCGTTCCCCGCGGGGGCTTCGGTCGTTGACCCGGCATGGAGCTGCTGCCGACCATCGCGGCGCCGGGCGTCGGTGAACGGGCCGACGCCGCGGCCGATGCCGCCTGCCACCTCTACGACGCCGTCGCCCCCTGGAGCTCCGCCGAGCCCGGCGGGTGGAGCCGTACGGCCGCGGAGGACGCCGCCGAGACCATCGAGACCACCGCGCACGCACTGGCGTACGCCCATCCGCGCGCCGAGGTCATCCTGGCGCCGGTGCACGCCGCCCTCGCCGACCTGCGGCGTCAGCTCGGGCTCCCGCCCGCCGACCGGCTGACCGCCGACGGGCTCCCCGCGACCCCGCGCACGGTGGGGAACCCGCGGCGCACCCGCTGGGTGCGGGTGGTCACGACGCCTTTGCCCCGGCAACCGCCTGCTCGTACAACTTCTTGATCTCCGGGCCGAAGTACGAGCTGTAGGAGGTGTCCGCGGTGTCCCCGCCGGTCTTCCAGCCGCCGATGACCCCGACGACGTCCCCGGTCTCGGTCACCTTGTCGTAGTTCTTCAGGAAGGGGCCGCCGCTGGTCCCTCCGGGGTATCCGGTGCAGTTGATCCGCAGGAAGGATCCGGGGATCCCCGCGTCCTTGCTGGTGAACTTGGTCGTACGGTTCACGCACAGCCGTGGGCGCGCGGCCGAGGCCGGATAGCCGATCAGGGACACCTTCGCGTGCTCGTAACCGGCGCCGGTGACCAGGCGGTTCCCGCCGACCACGTCCTCGACCGGGAACCCGTCCGCATCCGGTCCGACCTGCGCGAAGGCCACGTCGAGGGTGGCTCCCTTGTCGGCGCCCAGGCTCTTGTAGCGCGGGTCGATCCACACCTTGGACTTTCCGTCGGCGGCGCGCTGCACCGGGAACATCCCGTACGGCTGCGGGTTGTCCGCCGTGTACAGCGGTACGAAGGCCACCTGGCGGGCGTCGGTGCCGAGCAGGCAGTGGGCCGCGCTCAGCACCAGGTTGCGGCCGGGGGAGGCGACCACGCTCGCGGTGCAGAAGTACGCGCCGCCGCCCTTCATCACGAACATCCGGCCCACGACCGGGATGCCGTCGAAGTCCTGCCCGGTGCCCGGGTCGCTGGCCGGAGCGGCCGACGCGAGGCTCATGGGGGCCGCGGCCGCCATCCGGTCGGCCGTCCAGAAGTTCTCCGCCTCGCGGGCGGACCACCTCCCGGGCGCCGGCCGGGCGCTCCCGGCCTCGGCCACCGGCAGCGGCCCTGCGGGCAGCAGCAGGGCGGCCGTCGCCGCCGCCACGGTCAACGTACGTCGCATGTCGAGCTCCTCTGGGGGGTGTCGTACGGATCAGGCCGGATCAGGGCGCGGCACCCCCTAGACGGCCTGCGGGAAGCGGAACAGCCGGTCCGGGTCGTAGGTGCGCCGGACCTCTTCGAGGCGGGCGCGGTTCGGCCCGTAGTAGGCCTCGCGCCAGGAGGGCAGTTTCGGGTCGATGTAGTTCTGGTACGCGCGGCCGCTCGCCCAGGGGCGCAGGTCCTGCCACAGCCCGTCGAGCCAGCCCTGGTGCCCGGCCACCTGCGCGGGCGTCGCGGACACGGGCCAGTAGGCGAGGTACTGGGTGAGGAAGGCGCTGTCGCGGTGCACGAACGCGGTGTCGGCCGCCGCCGGACCGTTCACGGCGCCGCCGCATTCGCCGCTGAACTGCACGACCCCGAGCCCGCCGGCCGGCACGGTCTGCCCGTACCGCCGTACGGCGGCCAGCACCGCGGCGACCCCCGCGTCCGGCAGCCCGGCGCCGCCCCAGAAGTCGGAGCGCCCGCCGTACGAGTCCCGGCCGATCCGCCCCTCGGGGGTCCGGCCGGGCAGCGTGCCGGGCAGATGGCACTGGGCGGCGCTCCGGTCCTCGCAGCCCGAGATGGCCCGCAGCGTCTCCTCGTACGTGCGTACGGTGGTCCAGCTGTCCCGGAGCGGCCTGCCGACCAGGTCGGACAGCCGGGTCAGCTCCCGGTCGAGCTCGGCGCGCCCGTCGAAGCACAGGACGCGTACGGCGGGGGCCGGGGCCGGAGTCCCTTCGACGAGGAACTCGACCTGGCTCCAGAAGGGATCGGGCAGGGCGGCCAGCCAGCGCTGCCAGCCGCGCAGCACGGAAGCGGAATCGGCTTCGGCCCAGTGGAGTTCGGCGTACGCGCAGTCGGTGGCCGGGTGCGTGCGGAAGCGGAATTCGGTGACCACGCCGAAGTTGCCGCCTCCGCCGCCGCGCAGGGCCCAGAACAGCCCCGGGTCGTGGGTGGCGTCGACCTCGCGCACGAGCCCGTCGGGGGTGACCACGGTGGCGCCGGTGAGGGCGTCGGAGGTGGTCCCGTACGCGCGGGAGGCCAGGCCCAGCCCGCCGCCCAGGGTGAGCCCCGCGATCCCGACGGTGGGGCACAGCCCGGTCGGGATGGCGAGGCGCTGCGCGGCGAGGGTCCGGTTGACGTCGCCGAGCCGGGCTCCGGCGCCGATCCGCACGCCCTCCGCGCCGTCGACGGTGAGCTCGGCCAGGGCGCCGACGTCGACGACGAGCCCGCCGGCGCAGGTGGACCAGCCGGCGTAGCTGTGGCCGCCGCCGCGCGGTACGACGGGGACGGCGGAGCGGCGGGCGAACTCCAGGCAGACGGCCACGTCGGCGGCGTGCGCGGGATAGGCCACCGCGCCCGGCGCGACCGTGTCGTACCGGGGCTGGAACAGCTGCCGGGCCTCGGGGTAGTCGCGGTCACCCGGCAACACCACCCGCCCGTCGATCCCGCGGGCGAGCGCCGCCCAGTCGGGGCCGCGGCCAGGTGCCGCCGCGACGCCGAAGGCGGCCATCACGGCTGCGGGTGCGCTGCCCAGCAACTGGCGGCGATGGAGGCTCATGCCTCCTTCCTGCCATCGCCCGGCCGGATCGGAGCGAAGGCGGGCCCAGGGAAGGCAACGCTGCCCCCCGAACGGCCCAGGTCCGCTTGCGCGGAAGGGGGCCGAGCCGGTGCCGGTGTTCGGGTGGGTGCGGGTGGTGGGCGCGGAGGGCTTTGAGCGGGGCGAAATGGCCCCGCTCGCGGGGACATTGATCGAGCTCACGGCGGCCGTATGGGGACGCTTCGACACCCCGGGCTGCGAGGGGCTCGTGAGGTGAGTACGGTCTGCCCATGCAGATCGACGGAGCCGGCAGGCAGCAGCGGGGGCATGTTCTTCTCATAGCGGGCGACGCCGCCGTACGGCGGCGGGCCGTTCAGGTCGCGCCCAGTGCGAATCTGGCCGCGCTCGGGGTGCTGCCCGCGTCGGCGCTGCTGAACAGCCAGATCCCGACCGACACCACGTACCTCGACGGGGCCCGGGATCCGAACACCGTGCTGATGCGGCTGCGTACCGCCGCCGCCACGCCGGGGCCCTTGCTCGTGTACCTGTCGGGGCGGCTCACCCTCGACCGCCGCGGGCACCGTCTCCACCTCGCGCTGGCGGGGACCACGGCTTCCACCGTCCGCTACACGGCCCTGCCTTGGGACTGGCTGGGCACGGAGCTCGGGGCCAGGTCCGCGGGACCGACCACGGTGGTGCTCGACCTCGTCGCCGACAAGTCCGCCTGGCCGGTGCTCCAGGAGTACGGGTGCCTGCCCGCGCCGCCCTCCGCCGAGGTGTACGGCGTGGTCGTCCCGCCCGCCTTCGCCGGCGGAGTGGACCGGGTGAGCGCGTACACCCACCACTGGATCGACCAGTTGCGCCGCAGCCCCACCCGCCCCGCCAACCTCCAGCTGCACGCCTTCGCCGTCGGAGCCGCCGCCCTGCCGCCCGGCACGCTCGTCCTGC
The DNA here is from genome assembly GCF_055570595.1 of Streptomyces sp. NPDC031132. Lineage (NCBI taxonomy): Bacteria > Bacillati > Actinomycetota > Actinomycetes > Kitasatosporales > Streptomycetaceae > Streptomyces > Streptomyces sp. NPDC031132. The sequence continues at coordinate 80,076 of NZ_JBVIGX010000015.1, read as the reverse complement.
CGGCGACGCGCGAGCTCAGCGGGCCCGCCGCCCAGGAGCAGCAGCTGCAGCCGGAGCCGCTTGCGGACCCCCGGCCGCACATCCACGCCCTCGCCGCCGGCGGTCGGCACCAGGAGGCGGCCACGCTCGCCCAGGCCTGGGAGCAACACGTCCTGCAGACCCACGGGTACACCTCGCCCGAGGCCACCCACTGGGCGGAGATCCGCGCCGACCTCGCCCGCATGGCCGGGAACTACCGGTCGGCGACCCAGCTGTGGATCAACGCCGGGCGCACCCGCCTGGAGCACCAGCCGCCGGACGCCCCCGAGGTCCTCGCGGCCGCGGCGGGAGCCCTGTACTGCTGGACCCAGCTCAAGGACCAGGCGGAGGCCCGCGACGCCGGCCCCGAACTCGTCCGCCTGCTGCGCGCCCTGCCGAGCCTCGAACCGCGGCTCCTGCGGCTGACCCAGCAGCGGCTGGAGGTGCTGGAGGGCAGCCGGTCCTAGGGCGTGTCTTGCCGATCAGGCCGGGCTCGGGCGCGCATCGAGTTCGTGATCAATGTGCGGGATGTGCCTTCGTGGCACGGTCCGGTCCGATAGACGGTCTTACGTGACGCGAGTGCAACTGCCGGATCCGGATGGGGAGTTCATCGAGCCGTACCTGCCGATCGGCGGGTACGGCCCGTACCCCGAGCGACTGCGGCGGCAGTTCGAGGGCGTGATCACGGATTGTGCGCCAGTACGTCGTGACCAGCAGTGTCCTGTCTGCCAGCGGCAGGCTCCAGGGTCTGCCCCGGCGGGCGCTATCGACGCCCGCGCGACGCAGCACCGTCACCAGTTGATTGAAATTGGCGAGGACTCAACCCGGTGAACGGGGCTATCCAGGACGACTCCGACACCGAGATCACACCTGCCACAGCAAGATCATTCCACTGTGACCGATCCCTTCAGTCGGAGATCGAACCAAGGAATCGTCTCACCCGGCAGCACATACTCGTCGCTCACCACGAACCCGTGCTGTTCCGCGAAGCGGAGGCCGTCCTTGTTGGAGGCCAACACCACCGTCTCGATGACCTCGGCGCCAAGCTCCCTCGCCTGCACGAGTCCACGCTCATACAGCTCCGAGCCGAAGCCCTGGCAACGATGGTCGGGAAGGACACGGGCGATGACCGTTGCCGTCGGAGTGTCGCTCGTGGGTGGGCGCACCGTCGTGCAGCCGATCAGTGTGTCGCCCTGATAGGCGACCTCCAGAACGTTGCGACCGGACCGCTCGCGTACCTCGTCGGCAGAGAGATAGTGCGTGGGGATGACGAGATTATGGACGTGTTGCCAGTCGTGGACCGTGGCATCACCGTCCACCTCCTCAATGCGAAGACGGGGCATCGGGCCAGCAAACCTCCAGGTTACGGGTCCCGTCAACAGTCAACCGGGCTTAGCTCCGTCGCGAGGACTCGGCAGCGTCGTGCCGGCGGATACCCGAACCAGTCGACGTCGACTCAAAGATCCTTGCGGGACAGCCCCTAGGTGACGCGCTGAGGTGCCGGATGCCAAGGGCGGGCAGGAGTTGGGTCAACGGTCGACCAGCCGTGGACGCGGGGCCTCACCCGTGGGTTCCGCGTCGGTGCCCACCGGGCCGCGGGGGAGCATCCGGTCCAGCCACTTCGGCAGCCACCAGTTGGCCCGGCCGAGGAGTGTCATGGTCGCCGGTACCAGCACCATGCGTACGACCGTGGCGTCGATGAAGATCGCGGTGGCCAGGCCGAGCCCGAACATCTTGGTGGAGGGGTCCTCGGCGACGGCGAAGGACAGGAAGACCGCCACCATGATGAGGGCGGCCGAGGTGATGATCCGGGCGGTGCCCGAGACGCCCTCGACGATCGCCGTGCCGTTGTCGCCGGTGCGCAGGTACTCCTCGCGTACGCGGGAGAGGAGGAACACCTCGTAGTCCATCGACAGGCCGAACAGGATGGCGAAGAGGAACATCGGGATGAACGACACGATCGGAACCGTCGCTTCCAGCCCGATGAGCGCGCCTCCCCAGCCCCACTGGAAGACCGCGACCATGATGCCGTAGGCCGCGCCGATGCTCAGCAGATTCAGCAGTACCGCCTTGAGCGGTACGAGGACCGAGCGGAAGACCAGCATCAGCAGCAGGAACGACATCGCCAGCACGGCGGCGACGAGCACCGGCAGGCGTTGGCTGGTGCGTTGGCCCACATCGGACAGGCTCGCGGCGGCGCCGCCGACGTGGGCCCTGGCCGGACCGTGCCCGATCGCCGTGGGCAGCACGTCGGTGCGCAGCCGGGCGATGGTGTCGGCCGTGGCCTTGTCCTGAGGGCTGGTGGTCGGGAACACCACGAGGGTCGCGATGCCGGTGGCCCCGTCGATGTGCGTCGGCGCGACGGATGCGATGCCCGGATCCGCCGCGACCGCCCCGACGAGTCGGTCGAGCACTCCCGGATCACCGGTGGGGTCCGCGGCGATGACGAGGGGACCGTTGGTGCCCGGGCCGAACCCCTCGGCGACGAGGTCGTAGGCCCGGCGCTCGGTACGGCTGTGGGGCAGGGAGCCGTCGTCGGGCAGGCCGGCGCGCAGGCCGAGCACGGGCAGCGTCGCGGTCAGCAGCAGCCCCGCCGCGCCGACCGCGTACGGCACCGGGTGCCGGCTGACGTGCCCGATCCAGCGACGCCAACCGGCGGCGGGAGCGGCGCCCGCCACCGTGTCGCGCCGCCGTGCGAGTCGGCCCGGCTTCCTGGTCTGCAGAGCCCGGCCGATCCGGCCGGCCCGGGCCAGGCGGGGGCCCGCCGCGCCGAGGAAGGCCGGCAGCAGCGTCACCGACGCGAGCACCATCGTCAGGACGACGATCGAGACGGCAACCCCGCCCACCGTCATGAACGGCACGTTCGCGACCGCCAGGCCGAGGATCGACACGACGACGGTGCCGCCGGCGAAGACCACGGGCCTCCCCGCCGTGGCCACCGCTCGCCCCGCCGCCTCGCGGGGATCGAGCCCGCGCGCGAGGTACTCCCGGTGCCTGGCGAGCACGAACAGTGCGTAGTCGATGCCCACTCCGAGCCCGACCATGCTGCCCAGGACCGGTGCGAAGGTCGGGACGTCCGTCACCCCCGCCAGTACCGTCATCGTGGCGACCCCGACGGTCAGCCCGAAGACGGCCATGCCGATCGGCAGCGCGGCGGCGACGAGCGAACCGAACGCCAGGAACAGGATCGCGGCCGCGGCGAGGAGGCCGATCAGCTCGCTCGCGCCGCCGTCGGGGTCGGAGAACGCGTAGAAGAGGTTCCCGCCCATCTCGATGCGCAGGGGCAGTTCGGCACGCAGCCGGTCGCCGAGATCGACGAGGGCGTCGAGGTCTTCGGCCGACAGCCGGCTCTGGTCGGGGTACTGCACCCGGACGACCGCGATCCGCCCGTCGGCCGAGACGAGGCCGCCGCGCACGGCGGTGTCCCCGCCCGCGTCGAGCGCCCCCGCCGGGTCGCTCGTGCCGAGCACGTGCGGCAGCCGCTTCACCTCGGTCTGCAGCCGCGTGAGAGCGGTGCGCGCGCCATCGTGGTCGAAGAACGTCGCACCGTCGTCGAGGGGGGTGACGACCACTTGGGCGGTCATCCCCTCCTGGCCGGTGCCTGCCCGCTCGATCAGTTCCGCGGCCCGTCGGGAGTCCAGTCCCGGAGCGGTCATCGAGTCCGCGGTCCGCCCGCCGAAGGCGACGGCGGCGAGGACGACGAGCGTGGCGGCGATCAGCCATGCCGCGATCACCCGCCAGGGATGGCGGGCGGCGCCTGCGCCCAGGCGCAACAGGGCTTTCGAGAGCATCGGGTCCTCCAACCACGTCCTCGGCCGTCCTTGTACGGCCGACGATGCCGAGGTTCGTCGCCACGGCGCTCCGCGGCATCGGCCCGCGGGCCGCGGATTCGTCGGCCCCGGGGCGGAGTGACGACCCGTCCTTTCGGCCGATGCGCGGCACGCCGCGGTCCCTAGGCTGGGAACCGTGCTCCGAAACGACTTGCGAACCCTGTGGACCGAACCCCGGCCGCCCGACGCGCCCGCCCGGGTGCGGCGGGATTGGGCGCTGCTCGCCGCGGGCCTTGCCGGTGTGGTGCTGGAGGCCACCCTGCGCGAGAACGTCGTGTGGCGTCCGGTGGCGACGGTGTTCGCCGTATGGCTGTGCCTGCTGCCCCTGTGGCGCCGGACCCGCCCGCTGGCGATGGCCACGCTGGCGTTCGGCTCGGTGATCCTGCTTCAGGTGGCCTCGCTCGTCGCCGCACCGCGCGGGCCCGTGGGCCTGTCCACCGCGGCGGTCGTGCTCGTGCTGGTGTACGCGCTGCCCCGGTGGGGATCGGGACGGGAGATCGTGCTGGGCGGCGCGGTGATCGTCGCGGCGTGCGCGCTGTGTGCCGTCACGGCCGAGACCTCGGTCGTCGAAATGGTCGTGGGCTTCGTCTTCGGGCTGCTGCCCGGCGTGGTCGGGGCTGCGGTGCGGTTCCGGGTGACCGCTCGCGAGCGGCAGTTGGAGCAGGTGCGCTCCCGCGAGCGCGAGCAGCTCGCCCGGGAACTGCACGACACGGTGGCCCACCACGTGTCGGCCATGGTGATCATCGCCCAGGCGGGCCGGGTGCTCGCGGGCACCGACCCGTCCGCCGCCGTCGAGGCGCTGGAGGGGGTCGAGGAGGAAGGGGCGCGCACACTGGAGGAAATGCGCGCCATGGTCGCCGCACTGCGCGACCGCGGGGCCGGCGCCGAGCTGGCGCCCCCTGCCGGAGTCGCGGATCTGGAGCGCCTGGTGCGCACCCCGGGTGGTCGCCTCAGGGTCGACCTGGGGCTCGACGGCGAGCTGGACGCGCTGCCCCCGGCCGTGGACGCGGCCGTCTACCGGATCGTGCAGGAGTCGGTGACCAACGCGCTGCGCCATGCGGTCGACGCGACCGAGGTCGTCGTCCGGGTCGCCGCGGAACGGCACACGGTGCGGGTGAGCGTGCGCGACAACGGCCGGCGCACCGGCCGGGGTCGCGACGGATACGGACTTACCGGATTGCGCGAGCGCGCGACGCTGCTCGGCGGCACACTACGAGCCGGCCCGGGTACCGACCGGGGCTGGCATGTCGACGCCGAACTGCCGAGAGCGAGGAGCGAGAGCGGTGTCCATTCGGGTCCTCGTCGCTGACGACCAGACGATCATTCGCACCGGGTTGCGGATCATACTGAACGCCCAGCCCGGCATCGAGGTGGTCGGCGAGGCCGCCGACGGGCGGGAGGCGGTGCGTCTGGCCCGCGAACTGCGCCCCGACGTCTGTCTGTTCGACATCCGCATGCCCGTACTCGACGGGCTCGAGGCCACCCGGCTGGTCGCCGGCCCGGGCGTCGCCGATCCGCTGGCCGTGGTCGTCATCACCACGTTCGACCTCGACGAGTACGTCTACGGCGCGCTGCGTGCCGGCGCCCGCGGATTCCTCCTCAAGGACACGGGACCGGACCTTCTGGCCCAGGCCGTACGGTCGGCGTCCGGTGGTGAGGCGCTCATTGCGCCCAGCGTCACCGTCCGTCTGCTCCAGGCGTTCGCGGACCTGCCCGCCGGCCGGCCCGTGGCCCAGCCGGTCTCCCCCGTCACCGCCCGCGAGGAGCAGGTGCTCCTCGCCGTCGCCGGCGGGCTGACCAACACCGAGATCGCCGATGCACTGCACATCAGCCTCAGCACGGTGAAGACGCATCTGGCCAGCCTGATGGCCAAACTCGGCGCCCGCAACCGGGTCGAGATCGCGATGTGGGCCTACGAAACGCGCCGTATCCTCCCCGGAACCTGAGCCGGGTGCCGGGCCATGTCCCATGAGTCCCCGCCCGGACATCATGCACCGGTCGGCTCACGTCGGCTCCACGCGCCGCACCCGTCCCAGAGCGTGACGTACCAGGAGGCCGCAACCGGGCCGGTGAGACACCCGGTACGACAAGACTCCCGACAGCTACCTCGCCAGTCTCCACCTGCACGCCTCGATGATCTGGATCAAAGACCTCACCAGGACCACCCGATGACCACGACTCGGTACGCGCCCTAGTCGGCGCGGGTCAGGCAAGATCCGGAAGAGGCGGCCCGGCCCTGCTTGCGGGCCAGGAGGAAGCCCTGGGGGGATTTCTCCTGGCCCGCGGGCTGCCGGACCAGGCGGGCCACCTCCTGCAGGCCCGCCCCGGCGAGCAGGCCGGCGATCAGCTCCGGCGGGGTCCGGTACACGTCCAGCTCGACGGGGTGCCCGTACGCGTGCTCCAGCCGGATCTTCTCGTCACCCGCCTTGAACGCGATCAGCAGATGACCGCCCGGCGCGAGCACCCGGGCGAACTCCGCGAACAGCGAGGGCAGTTCCCCCGGCGGGGTGTGCACCGTCGAGTACCACGCCAGGACCCCGCCGAGCACCCCGTCCGCGACGTCCAGCGCCGCCATCGAGCCCACCTCGAAGCGCAGACCCGGATACGTGCGCCGGGCCACCGCCACCATCGCCGGGGAGAGGTCCACGCCGAACGTCCGTACGCCGAGCCCGTCCAGATGGGCCGTCACGCGCCCCGGACCGCAGCCCAGGTCCGCGACCGCCCGGGCCCCGCCGCCCTCCTCGCCGCGCACGCACTCGGCGAAGGCCGCCAGCATGGCCCGGTCCAGCGGCTTCCCGGCCAGCTCCGAGCCGAGGAGCCGGGCGTAGTCGACGGCGACGGCGTCGTAGGACGCCCGCACGGAGTTCAGGTCCGAGGTCTCCTTCATGCCCTGTGACACTAGCCCCGCCGCCCCCGCCGCCCCCGCCGCCCCCGCCGGTCGGCGCCGGCCAGCGGATTGTCCAGCTCCGCCCACTGGTCGCCCGGGATTCCGGGGCTCAGCCGCATCAGCGTCAGGGCCTTGGTCGGCAGCGGCGCGGTCAGCAGGGCGTCGGTGTCGGCGGTGGCCGGGAGGCCGGCTGCCTCGGCCAGCGCCTCGCCGAAGGCCGCCGTGGAGCCCGTCGTGGCCCCCAGGGTCCCGGTCAGCAGGGAACCGAACAGTTTGCGCCGCAGCAGGGTCACGTCGTCGGTGATCAGCCGGCCCGACAGCGGAGGCACCGGCAGCCCGTGCCGGACGAGCCGGTCCGGGCTGATCCGGATGTCGGCGAGATCGCGGTACACCAGCCGCAGCGGGGCCCCGGCCGGGGACAGGACGACGAGGAGGTTCTGGCCGTGTGCCTCCAGCGCCACCCCCAGGTCCAGCACCCGCAGGCACACCGACAGCGCGAGCCGGGCGAACTCGGCCCGCCAGGACGCCGAGCGCGCGAACGGCGACAGGGCCAGGGCCGCCACCGGCGCGACCCACTCGCCCGCCGCGGCGTCCGCGTACACCTCGGGCGGCTCGCGCAGCACCGCGGCCAGGTCCGGGCTGTGCGCGGTCGCCGCGCCCAGGGTCCGGGTGATGTGCAGCCTCCCGTCGAGCCGCTCCGACAGGGCCTGCGCGAACGCGGACACCGCGGCCGCCGTCTCGATGGAGTACTCCGAGATGTCCCGTACGGAGGAGGTCAGCCGGGTGCTCAGCGCCGTCTTCACGTGTGCACCGCCCGCCACGGGAGCGAGGGTGCGCAGGGCCATCAGAGGATGCGCCGCGAAGCCGGGGCGCAGCGCCCCCGCCCCCCGGCCCGTCTGTTTCAGGACGTGTTCCGCCTGCCACGGGTGCACCGGCAGCAGGAGCCGGCCGCCCTCCCGCAGCTCGGCCGGCCAGGCGCCCGTGACCAGGCATTCCTCGGCCCGTACGGCGGCCAGCCCGAGCTCGACCACCGGCCGGTGCTCCGGCGCGTACGCCAGTTGCTCGGCCACCGTGAATCCGGGGCGGGAGCGGCAGTTGGGGTGGTACGGATGCCCGTCGACCACCCGCTGCTCCCACGCCCAGCCGGCCTGCGGGACCCCTTCCTCCGCGGCCGGCTGTCCGGCCCGGGACAGCGCGAGCGAGGCCGTGCTGTCGTCCAGCTCGGCGGCGAAGGGGTCTGCGTGCGGCACCCGCAGCGCCGCCACCAGCTGCCCTGCCTGCCGGTACGGGGTGCCGTCGAGCAGCACCTCGGACACGTACGGGTCGGTCGCGTACGGGTCCGGGAGCGGCCCCTCCAGCCGTCTGCCCCCGGACAGCAGGAGCGTCAGCCCGCCGGGCCCGCGTTCCCGGCGTTCCACCCACGGCAGCGGTTCGAAGGCCAGCGCCCGCCACAGCCGGGTCAGTACGGCGGCCCGGGCGCCGCCGAGCGCGGCGTCGTAGGCGGAACCGAGCGCGGGGCGCACCTCGGCCAGTTCCGCGGACACGGCCTCTTCGGCAGGGGAGGCGGGAAGGTTCATGCTGGGGTCCAGGGCCCTGTTCCTCTCACGGGTGACGTGATGATCACTTCATCATCGCGGATACTGAAGATCACGGCCGGGGGTACGCCCCGCGAACTCCCGGCGCATTGGATGGACCGAATGGAATCCGTGGACCTCAACACCGCTGCCGACGCGTACGCCGGCACCCCCCTGCTGAACTGCCTGCTGCGGGAAGCGGCCGATCCCGCCGAGGAGTTCACAGCCACGAAGGAGCATGCCCGCTCCGGGCACGTACACCGGCTGCGCGGCAGCGGGCGGCTGCTGCGGGTGCGGGGCGGGCGCCGGCCGGTACGCCCCGAACTGCGCACGGCGGACGGCTGGCATCCGCTCAACCACACCGAGCTGGTCAAACTGACCGCCGACGAGCTGCACCGGTACACGGGCGCGGCGAACGACGAGCTCCCGGTCGAGATCGCCGACAGCCGCGAGGCCGTCGCCGCGCTGCTGGCCGCCCGCGCCGCGGCCGCGCTCCCGCAGGACCCGTACGTGCTCTCCGAGCAGTCCCTCGTCATGGGACACCCGTACCACCCGGCCCCCAAGGCCCGGGGCGGCGCGCCCGCCGCGAGCTGGCTGCCGTACGCGCCGGAGGCGTACGCCCGGTTCCCGCTGGTCTTCCTGGGGCTGCGCGAGGACCAGGTGGCCGAGGAGGGCGGGCCGGCCGCGGCCGGTGCGATCGACTCGCTGGCCGGGCTGCTCGACGGCCCGCGCCCGCCGGCCGGGTACCGGCTGCTGCCCGCGCATCCGTGGCAGCTGGACCTGGTCGGCTGCTCGGCCGCGGTACGCGAGGCCTTCGCCGACGGGCGGCTGCTGCGGCTCGGCCCGGGGCGGCTCCCGGCCTGGCCGACCGCCTCGATCCGGACGTTGTACGTACCCGGCGGGGGGAACGGGGAGCGGGACCTCTTCGTGAAGTTCAGCCTCGACGTCCGGATCACCAACGACGTGCGCCGGCTGTGGCGGCACGACCTGCTGAAACTGCGGCGTACGGACGCCGCGGTCGAGGCCGGTTTCGCCGAGCTGCGCAGCTCCGGATCGAACGCGGTCTGGCTCGCCGACCGCGGCTACCGGACCGCGTCCTTCGCCTTCGAGGAACTCGCGGTCCTGGTGCGCGACGGCCTGCACGCGCAAGTGGAACCGGGGGCCACGCCGTTGGCGTCCGCCGCGCTCGCCGAGGGATTCGCCGGCAGCCCGCTGGCCGCGACGAGCGATCCGGCCGGCTGGTGGCGGGCGTATCTGCGCCATGTCGTGCCGCCCGTGCTCGACTTGTTCGCCCGGCACGGCGTCGTACTGGAGGCGCACCTGCAGAACACCCTCGTCGCGGTCGACGCCCAGGGCGTGCCGGTGCAGGCCCTGTTCCGGGACGCGGAGGGGGTGAAGCTGCTGGCGGACGTGGAGCGCGAAGCCGCGTGGCAGCGGCTGGTCTACTGCCTGGTGGTCAACCACCTGACCGAGGTCGCGGGGGCCCTCGCCGAGCAGCACCCGGGCGCGGCCGCCGCGGTGTGGCCGGCGGTGCGCGAGGAGTTCCTGCGCTACGACGCCGAACGCGGCCTTCCCGAGATCGCGGAGCTGCTCTCGGCCCCGTCCCTCCCGGCCAAGACGAACCTGCTGCTGCGCTGGACCCGCGCCGACGGCGCGGACGCGCGCTACATCCCGCTCCCGAACCCGCTGCGCGGCTAGGGCCTGTCTTTTGGATCAGGCCGGCCCCACGAGCCCGGCATGATCCGAAAGACAGGCCCCAGGGGTGTCGGGCCGTCGGGATCCGGCCAAGGTGGGCCGGGTTCCCGGAGTCCCTCTCACCGAAAGGTATAGACCAATGCTAGGTTGGTCGGGCAGACCGCGCAGTCCTTGACCACCCGTCAGAGGAGAAGCCATGCCCTCCCCTTCGCGGGGCGGCGGCCCGGCCGCCGCCATGCCCAAGTATCAGCGGATCGCCGCAGCGCTGCGGCGCGAGCTCGAGTGCGCCGCGACCCCCGGCGGCAGACTGCCCTCCGAACGCACCCTGGCCGCCCGCTACCAGGTGAACCGACAGACCGTCCGGGCAGCGCTCCAGCACCTGCGCGACGACGGCCTCGTCGTCACCGAACGCCGCGGCACCCGTTCGACCGTTGAGGCCCCGGCGGCCCCACGCCGCACGGTGCTCGCCCCGGCCGCCGTACCAAGTGCCGCCCCTGCCGTCGTGCCCGTGCCCGCATCGCCCGCTGTCGCGCCCGCCCAGAGCTGGCTCACCCTGGTCACCGTGCCGCCCTCGCTCGCCGCGCTGCTCGGCATGAGCGGTGGGGAGCGCACCCTGGTCCACCACCGCCGCGAGCGCGGCCCGTCGGGGGAGGCGCTCCGGCACGCCGTCACGTACCTCTGCCCGCGCGTGATCGCCGAGAGTCCCGAACTGGCCCGCTACCGCGACCGCTCGGGCGCCCGCGACGAGGACCTCGAACCGCTGCACCGGTGGCTCGAGCGGGCCGCCGAGCGGGGCCGCGTCGCCGAGACCCTCACCATGACCCGCAGCAGCCACCCGCCGGCCGCCGCCGCGGGCTGCGGCCTGACCGTACGCCGCACCCTGCACGACGGCACCGGCCGGCTGCTCGCCGTCACCGACCTCGCCTTCCCCACCTGGGACCGGCTGACCTTCCACCGGGACCGTGCGGTGACCGGGTTCCGCATCACCTGAAACCGGACCGCCCCAGAGGCGCAGGGCCCTGGAATCCGACCCGCCGGCCGCGCGCGCACGCGGATGCGCCTCGCGTGCGCGCGCGAGTAAGCGGACGGCTTCATTTCCGGCAATTCTTGACGTATAAGCTGAAAGAGACCACCATCTACGGCAGTCAAGGTCCCGCGCCGCAAGCCGACAAGCCCAAGGAGCGAACCCCATGCCCGCCCCTGCCCCGTCCTCCACTTCCGAAACCGTCACAGTCGTCCCCCGTCCGCGCCGCGGCATTCAGGCCGCCCGGATCGCGGACCTGCCGCGGATCGAGGAGCCAAGGGAGGTTGCCCCCGCCGATGCGAGGGAGCTCTCGAGGGTGTTCTTCCGGCGGCTGCACGAACTGTCCGAGGGCACCCCGGAGCACCAGTACGTCCGCAACGCGCTCATAGAGATGAACGCCTCACTCGTCCAGTACGCCGTCCGCCGCTTCCGCGGCCGGGGTGACGGAGGCGACATCGAGGACATCGTCCAGGTCGGCACCATCGGCCTGATCAAGGCGATCGACCGGTTCGACCCGGCCCGCGAGAACGAGTTCGCGACCCTCGCCATGCCGTACATCACAGGTGAGATCAAGCGCCACTTCCGTGACACGTCCTGGGCCGTCCGCGTCCCGCGCCGGCTCCAGGAGCTGCGCATCGACATCGCCAAGGCGAAGGAGCAGCTGACCACCACGCTCGACCGCTCGCCCACCGTCGCGGACCTCGCCGACCACCTCGGCCTCTCGGAGGAGGAGGTCATAGAGGGTCTCGTCGCCGCCAACGGCCACACCAGCGGCTCCCTGGACGCCCCGCACACCGCGCACGCGGAGCGCGGCGACGGCTCGGCCGACGGTCACACCCTCGCCGACGTCATGGGCGAGGAGGAACCGGCCCTGGAGCGCGTCGAGGACATCCAGACCCTCGCGCCGCTGCTCGAACAGCTCACCGACCGGGAGCGCCGCATGCTGCAGATGCGCTTCGGCGAGGAGCTGACCCAGGCGCAGATGGGCGCCGCGCTCGGCATCTCGCAGATGCAGGTCTCGCGCCTGCTGACCCGCCTCCTCGCGCACCTGCGCGCCTCCATGCTGGAGGACCCCGACCCGGCGTGAGGTGGGTCACCTCGGCGTTTACCCCGAAACGCCCTGGGCACCCGCGGATCCGGAGCGGACCCTTCCGCCGGCCGTCACACGGCCGGCGCGGGGACGGGCGGATCCCGTACCGCTCCACGGCTGCGGCCGGCCCACCGGCCGGGGGCGGGCCGTTCCGGTGCGACCCGCGAGGGGTGTGTGTTCCCACTTCAAGCCAAAAAAGCCTCCAAAGTGTTTTGAAAGAAAACCGGCGGCGCCCCTTCCGC